>NZ_JAUQTZ010000002.1:0-105117 GCF_059803845.1 Rhizobium sp. UFLA01-1127
AGCAGAGGGTGTGAGCGCCAACGACAAGAAGTATATGGACGAACTGCGCTCCAAGGCGCAGATCGTCTATCGCTGATTGATAATGTCAACGCGCCCTTCCCTCCCTCTTGCGCTGACACAGGGGGACCCGGCCGGCATCGGTCCCGATATCACGCTCGCCGCCTGGCTTCGCCGCGGCGAGCTGGATTTACCGCCCTTTCTGTTTCTTGGTGATCCCGCCGTGCTAGCCGCACGAGCCTCTCAGCTCGGCTTGGCCGTCCCGCTTGCGATCGCCGATCCGGCAAATGCCCGCAATATCTTTCCCGATGCGCTGCCGATCCTGCCGATCGAAGCTGAAATGGCTGTCATCGCCGGCCAACCGCATGTAGCGACCGCCAAGGGCACGATTGCTGCCATCGAAACGGCCGTTTCCCTCAGCATGAGCGGCCAGACATCCGCCGTGGTCACCAACCCGATCGCCAAGTCGGTGCTTTATGATGCCGGCTTCGGTTTCCCCGGCCATACGGAATTCCTGGCGGACCTCGCGACGCGCGCCACCGGAAAGCCGGTCATGCCGGTCATGCTGCTTGCCGGCCCGAAGCTTCGCGCCATCCCGGTCACCATCCATATTCCTCTGAGAGAGGTGCCTGAGGCGCTGACATCTGATCTGATCGTGGAGACCTGCCGGATCACCGAGCACGACCTCCGTATCCGCTTCGGCATTTCCAAGCCGCGCCTTGCCATTTCCGGCCTCAATCCGCATGCCGGAGAGAATGGTGCGCTGGGCAAGGAGGACGACGAAATCGTCCGGCCTGCGATCGACACGCTTCGCAACGAGGATATCGATGCCTTTGGCCCCCTGCCCGCCGACACCATGTTTCACGAAGAAGCCCGCCGTCGCTACGATGTTGCCATCTGCATGTATCACGATCAGGCTTTGATCCCCGCCAAGGCGCTCGGCTTCGACGATTCCGTCAATGTCACGCTTGGCTTACCCTTCGTCCGCACCTCGCCGGACCATGGCACGGCCTTCGGCATCGCCGGAAAGGGCATCGCCAAGGAAGACAGCCTCGTTGCCGCTCTCAAGCTGGCAAGCGAGATCAGCGGCAAGACTGGAAACGTTCGCTGATGGCTGCACTAGACGGCCTGCCGCCTCTCCGCGATATTATCCAGCGCCATGGCCTCGATGCGCGCAAGGCGCTAGGCCAGAACTTTCTTCTCGATCTCAATCTGACGCAGAAGGTCGCGCGCACGGCCGGATCGCTCGAGGGTGTCACCGTCTTCGAGGTGGGGCCCGGGCCTGGCGGTCTGACGCGGGCGATCCTGGCGCTCGGTGCGGCCAAGGTCATCGCGGTCGAACGCGATGCACGTTGTCTGCCGGCGCTGGCCGAAATCGCCGGTCACTATCCCGGGCGGCTTGAAGTGATCGATGGCGATGCGCTGAAGACCGATTTTGCCACCCTTGCCCCGCAAGGGCCGGTCAAGATCATCGCCAACCTGCCTTACAATGTCGGGACGCAGCTTCTGGTCAACTGGCTCCTGCCGGCGCACTGGCCGCCCTTCTGGCAATCTCTCACCTTGATGTTCCAGAAAGAAGTCGGCCAGCGAATCGTGGCGCAGGAAGGTGACGATCATTATGGCCGCCTTGGCGTGCTTTGCGGCTGGCGGACCGAGGCCCGCATGGCCTTCGACGTACCGCCACAGGCATTCACGCCGCCGCCAAAGGTCACTTCGACGGTGGTGCATCTGACGCCGAAGGAAAACCCCATTCCCTGTGCAGTCGACAAGCTGGAGAAGGTGACGCAGGCAGCCTTCGGCCAGCGCCGCAAGATGCTGCGGCAGAGCTTGAAGCCACTCGGTGGCGAGGCGCTGCTGCTGAAGGCCGATATCGACCCGCAGCGCCGCGCCGAAACGCTTTCGGTGGAAGAATTCTGCCGGCTGGCGAATTGTCTTTGATCGGGCCGAAAGCCCGCAATCAGAGCTTCGGAGTCTCTTCCAGCAAGTCCCGAACGAAATCGAACATGCCGTGCCGCCGGTCGCGGCGCAGGCGCTCGGCCTTGACGATCGACTGGACGGCATCGAAGGCGACATTCAGGTCGTCATTAACGATGACATAGTCATATTCGCGCCAGTGAGCGATTTCGGCCCGCGAATTGGCGAGACGCATGGCGATCACCTCTTCGGAATCCTCGGCGCGGCGATGCAGGCGCGATTGCAGCTCGGTCATCGTCGGCGGCAGCACGAAAATGGAGACGACATCGGCGGGCATCTTCTCCTGAAGCTGCTGGGCGCCTTGCCAATCGATATCGAAGAGCATGTCGCGGCCTTCGGCCATTGCCGTTTCCACCGGTTCGCGCGGCGTACCATAAAAATTGCCGTGCACCTCGGCCCATTCGAGCAGCGAGTCGGAATCACGCAGGCGCTCGAACTCGCGCTGCGATACGAAATGATAGTGCACACCTTCGATCTCGCTCGGGCGGCGCTGCCGGGTCGTGACGCTGACGGACAGGCTGACCTGCTTGTCCTTATCAAGCAACGTCCTGGCGATCGTCGATTTGCCGGCGCCCGACGGCGAGGAAATGGCAAGCATCAGCCCTCGGCGGGCGATCGGAATGGATGTGGATGTCGCCGGCTTCATGGCCTACTCCAAATTCTGGACCTGTTCGCGGAACTGGTCGATTACCACCTTCAACTCGATGCCGGCGGCGGTCACGGCCGCCGCGTTCGACTTGGAACAGATAGTATTCGATTCCCGGTTAAATTCCTGTGCAAGGAAATCGAGCTTGCGGCCGACAGGTCCGCCCTTGGACATGAGATCGCGCGCGGCCGCCACATGCGCTTTCAGGCGATCGATCTCTTCGCGCAGATCCGCCTTGGTGGCAAGCAGAGCGGCTTCGACATGCAGCCGGTCACGATCGAGGCCCGATGAACCGTCGAGAAGCATTGAAACTTGCGTTGCGAGCCTCGCAGCAATTTCCTGCGGCGAACGGGAGGGATCGCGCTCGACCGTTGATGTCAGCGCCTCGATCGTCTCGACGTGACCGAGCAGGATCTTGCCAAGTGCACCGCCTTCCCGCCGGCGCATGTCCCGGAGATCGCCGAGTGCGGTCTCAAGGCCGGCCATGATGTCGGCATCGCGCGCGGCAACCGCCTCTTCATCCTCCTCGGTCTCCTTGAACTCCACCAGACCGCGCACGGCCATCAGGCTCTCCAGCTTCAACGGCGCCGGATCGACGATGCCAGCCAGCCGATCACGCAGCGCCAGGACCGCCGCCAGCGCATCCTGGTTCACGACCACCTCGACGCGGCTCTCTTCGACCGACAGCGACAAGCTGACTTGCAGGTTGCCGCGTGCAAGCCGATCCGCAATCGACTTGCGGACGTCGGTTTCGAGGCGTTCCAGGCCCGGCGGCAGGCGCAGGCGGATATCCAGCCCCTTGCCGTTCACCGAGCGCAGTTCCCATGCCCAACGGCCGCGACCGCTTGTTCCTTCACGCCGGGCAAAGCCGGTCATGGACTGCAATGCCATGCAAGCCTCCGATATCTATCCCCAGTCAGCCGAAAGTCTTCGGATTATGGATCAATGTAAAGTGAATCCGCATCGCACTCTCGTATCAAGCCACGACGCAACAAAGGTCAGTTGGTCTTCTTCTTCTGCTGGGTACCCGAGCCGGCATTTACGGCAGCATCGTCGGGCTGACCGTCCACTGCGATTGCGCTCGGATCCTCGCCCTTCTCGGCAACCAGTTTGCGCCAGCGCCTGACATTGGCATTGTGTTCATCCAGCGTTGCGGCAAAGACGTGGCCACCGGTACCGTCAGCCACGAAATAGAGATCCTGGGTCTTCCAGGGATTGGCGACCGCCTCCAGGGCATCCTTGCCCGGATTTGCTATCGGCGACGGCGGCAGGCCCTTGATGATATAAGTATTGTACGGCGTTTCCTTCTTCAGATCGGACTGAAAGATCGGACGATCGGATGGCTTTCCCTCGCCGCCGAACAGGCCGTAGATGACCGTCGGATCCGACTGCAGGCGCATGCCCTTGGAGAGACGGTTGAGGAAGACGGAAGCGACATGAGCGCGCTCGTCCCCAAGGCCGGTCTCCTTCTCCACGATGGAGGCCAGGGTGATGAAATCCTGCTTGTTTGCCAGTTGCACGCTCGCGTCGCGCTTTTCCCAGATCTGATCGACCAGCTTCGTCTGCGCTGCCGCCATCTGCTGAATGATTTCCGTGCGTTTGGTGCCGCGCGTGAACTTGTAGGTGTCCGGCCGCAGGCTGCCTTCCGCCGGCAGCGCCGACGGCAGATCGCCTTCGAGCACGGTATCGGCCTGAAGCTTGTTAAATATCTGCCGAACGGTCAGCCCTTCCGGCAGAGTGACCGAATAAAGGATCGACTTGCCCGATTTCAGCAGCTCCATGATATCCTTCATGGAAGCGCCGGCCTTGATCTCATATTCGCCGGCCCTGAGGGTTTCACCGTCGTGCAGATAAGTGGCCGTCAGCCAGCGGAAGATGCGCTGGTCGGTGATGATGTTGTTGGATTCGAGGCGATTGGCGATTTCGCCGAGACCGGCGCCGTTGCGGACGATGAAATTCGTATTGGTCGTCAGCGGACCCGGCCCCTGATAGATCGAAAACGCATAATAGACGCCAGCGATCGCGGCAACGGCAACAAAGACCGCCAGGGTCATCAGGAAGTTCAGGAAGATGACCATCTGGCTGCGGGCCTTGCGCGAGCGCTTCGGCGGATCCGGAACGCGCTCCGGACGCAGGGCTTCATTGGCCGATTTCGGGATGATCGGCCCCTTCTGCCCGTTCGGAGCTCCGTTGCTCTGGTTCGTATCGCTCACCGGCAATCCCTTCCTTCTTTTGATTGCCTGCTCTTTGGCCAAGCAATGCGGCAAAAAACAGGTTCAGGAGATAAGGCGGAACCCGGGCTCCGACTTCGACCGATCAGGCATTGCCGCACTGCGTTCCTGAGAGGCATGACGCGCGACAATAATCAGGAACGTGGGCAAGAGTGCGAAAAGACACTCTCGCCTCGACGGTTACGCGCCGTTATTAAGCCTCATAGCGACGCAGGACAAGCGATGCGTTCGTGCCGCCGAATCCAAAAGAGTTGGACAGCGCGACATTGATTTCCCGCTTGCGGGCCTTGTGCGGCACGAGATCGATGGTGGTCTCACGCTCCGGATTGTCCAGATTGAGCGTCGGCGGGGCAATATTGTCGCGAATGGCGAGCGTGGCGAAGATCGCCTCGATCGCACCGGCAGCGCCGAGCAAATGGCCGGTTGCGGACTTGGTGGACGACATCGAAATCTTCGATGCGGCATTGCCGACCAGCCGCTCGACGGCGCCGAGCTCGATCGTGTCGGCCATGGTCGAGGTGCCATGGGCATTGATGTAATCGACGTCAGCCGGGGTCAGCCCAGCGCGCTTCAGCGCTGAGGTCATGCAGCGGAAAGCGCCTTCGCCATCCTCGGAGGGGGCGGTGATATGGTGGGCATCGCCGGAAAGTCCGTATCCCACAACTTCGGCGTAGATCTTGGCGCCGCGTGCCTTGGCGTGTTCCAGCTCTTCCAGAACGACGACACCGGCGCCCTCGCCCATGACGAAGCCGTCACGGTCGCGATCATAGGGGCGCGAAGCCTTCTCGGGAGTATCGTTGAAGTCTGTCGACAGCGCCTTGCAGGCGGCAAAGCCCGCAAGCGAGATGCGGCAGACCGGAGCTTCCGCGCCGCCGGCGACCATGACATCGGCATCGCCGAGCATGATCAGGCGGGCCGCATCGCCGATGGCGTGTGCGCCGGTCGAGCATGCCGTGACGACGGCATGGTTCGGGCCGCGCAGCTTGTGGCGGATCGAGACCTGACCGGAAACGAGATTGATGAGGCGTCCGGGAATGAAGAATGGCGAGATGCGGCGCGGACCCTTGTCGCGCAGCGTATATCCGGCCTCGACGATGCCTTCGAGGCCACCGATACCGGAGCCGATCATGACGCCCGTGGCGATCTGGTCTTCATCCGTTTCGGGGTGCCAATGGGCGTCGGCCAATGCCATATCGGCGGCCGCCATGCCATAGATGATGAAAGGATCGACCTTGCGCTGCTCCTTCGGCTCCATCCAATCGTCTGCGTTGAATGTGCCGTCGGTGCCGTCTCCGACAGGAATGCGGCAGGCAATCTTTGCCGGCAGATCTTCGACTTCGAATTCGGTCACGAGGCGCGCGCCATTGCGCCCGGCGAGCAAGCGCGTCCAGGACACCTCGGTGCCACAGCCCAAAGGTGATACCATGCCGGTACCCGTGATAACGACACGTCTCATCGCCCGCAGACCCCCGTCTTTTTATGATGATATGCGTATAAACCTGCTTCGGCCGGCTTGGCCGGACGAAATAGGGCGGACTCTTCAGCCCGCCCCTTCAAAAAGCGCAAAAGATTAGGCCTGGGCCTTCTCAATGAACTTTACCGCGTCGCCGACCGTCAGGATCGAGTCTGCAGCGTCGTCCGGGATTTCAACGCCGAATTCTTCTTCGAAAGCCATGACCAATTCGACGGTGTCGAGCGAGTCCGCACCCAGATCGTCGATAAAGCTTGCGCTTTCAACAACCTTGTCGGCGTCAACGCCAAGATGATCAACAACAATTTTCTTTACGCGTTCTGCGATATCGCTCATGTCGGTTTCCTCGACCTTATATCCTGATCAGAATGCCCTGTGACATCCCTACCTATTCAAACCTGCAGCATCTGTTCCGACGCCGCTGGCAAACCCGTTCAACCCGGCATTGAGATCCGGTCCAGCGCCTTGAATACGGCCCGGTCCTTCTGCATTTTCCGGACGACTGTTCACAGTCATGGCCCGCTTAACACGGTTTAAGTCCGTCGCAAAGCCAGAAAATAGCCGGCTCCGAGTTGCTCAACATGCTATTGGAGGTAAAGTTCCCTCCAACGGCAATTCCTTTAGATCATCGCCATGCCGCCGTTGACATGGATCGTCTGACCCGTAACGTAGCTGGCCTCCGAGGAGGCGAGATAGGCGACGGCGGAGGCGACTTCCGCTCCCGTGCCCATGCGCTTCATGGGAATGGCGCCCATGATGGCTTCCTTCTGCTTGTCGTTCAGCTTGCCCGTCATGGCGCTTTCGATGAAACCGGGGGCAACGCAGTTGACCGTGACGTTGCGGGTCGCGATTTCCTGCGCCAGCGACTTCGTAAAGCCGATCATGCCTGCCTTCGAGGCGCAGTAGTTCGCCTGGCCGGGATTGCCGGTCACGCCGACGACCGAGGTGATGTTGATGATGCGGCCATAGCGGCGGCGCATCATCGGATGGGTCAGTTCGCGCGTCAGGCGGAAGACGGCGGTCAGATTGACTTCAAGCACCGCATCCCAGTCTTCGTCGCTCATGCGCACGAAGAGGCCGTCCTTGGTGATGCCGGCATTGTTGACGAGGATATCCACGCCGCCGAGCTCTTCTTCGGCCTTGGCGCCGAGCGCCTTGACCTCGTCGCGATCCGATAGGTTGGCCGGAAAGATATTGACGCGATCGCCGAGTTCGGACGCCAGCGTCTCCAGCTTTTCGACGCGCGTGCCGTGCAGGCCGACGATGGCGCCCTGCTTGTGCAGGAGCCGGGCAATTTCTTCGCCGATGCCGCCGGATGCGCCGGTTACCAGGGCCTTGCGGCCGGTCAAATCAAGCATGTTTGTCCCTCGTTCCTTGAATATGTCAGCCGAGCAAGGCGGCGAGCGCCGTGTCGATATCCGCAGCATTGTTGACGGCGATGCCGTTGACCGACTTGTCGATACGACGGGCAAGACCCGTCAGCACCTTGCCGGCGCCAATTTCATACAATGTCGTTACGTTGTTTGCAGCAAACCATTCCACTGTCTCGCGCCAGCGCACCTGACCGGTGACCTGCTCGACCAGCAGCCCGGCGACCTCGTCGGCATCCGTGACGGGTGCGGCCCGGACGTTGGCGATGACGGGCACGACCGGATTGACCTTGGCGACGCCGGCAAGCGCCTCGCGCATGGCTTCGGCGGCAGGCGCCATCAGGGCCGAATGGAAGGGCGCGGAAACCGGCAGCAGGATGGCGCGCTTGGCGCCCTTGGCGGTCGCAAGTTCCGCTGCCTTTTCGACCGGAGCCTTTTCGCCGGAAATGACGATCTGACCGCCGCCATTGTCATTGGCGATCTGACAGGCGCCAAGCACAGATGCTTCTTCGCAAACCGCGGCGACATCGGCATGTTCGAGCCCGATGATCGCAGCCATGGCGCCGACGCCGACGGGCACTGCCGCCTGCATGGCATTGCCGCGGATGCGCAGCAGGCGCGCCGTGTCGGCCAGCGAGAAGGTGCCGGCGGCGCAGAGCGCGGAATATTCTCCGAGCGAATGGCCGGCGACATAGGCGACCTTGCTTTTCAGATCGAAGCCGCGAGCCTGCAGCACGCGGATGACGGCCATCGACACGGCCATCAGCGCGGGCTGTGCATTGGCCGTCAGGGTCAGCTTGTCTTCCGGGCCATTGAAGATGACATCGGAGAGCTTTTCACCGAGCGCTTCATCGACTTCCTCGAAGACGGCGCGCGCCTCGGCGAAATTGTCGGCAAGGTCCCTGCCCATGCCGACAGCTTGGCTGCCCTGGCCGGGAAATGTGAAAGCAACAGTCATTATAAAGCGTCCTTTTGGGGGTCGTTTTGCTTCCCAATGACATTGTTTGCGCTGGAGTCAATAGCGCAAGCCCCGCGGTCACAGGGTTTTGCGCCTGCGAAACGCAATGATTTTTTCCTTGCGCTTGCTCAGATCGGGCCTAAATTCGCGCAACCTCATTCGTTTTGACCTTCTCCCATCCCCAAGGTTTTCCCATGAAATATAAGAGATTAGGCCGCACCGATATTTCCGTTTCGCAGATTTGCCTCGGCACGATGACCTGGGGCACGCAGAACAGCGAAGCCGAAGCCCATGAACAGATGGATTATGCCGTCCATAAGGGTATCAATTTCTTCGACACCGCCGAAATGTATCCGACGACGCCGGTCGGGCCGGAAACCCAGGGCCGCACGGAAGAATATATCGGCACCTGGTTCGAGAAGACCGGCAAGCGTAGGGATGTCGTGCTCGCCACCAAGGTCGCCGGCCCAGGCCGCGACTATCTGCGCGGCGGACAGGGTGCGGATGCCGCCAACATTCGGGCCGCGATCGACGCCAGCCTGAAGCGGCTGAAAACCGACTATATCGACCTCTATCAGGTTCATTGGCCGAACCGCGGCCATTTCCACTTCCGCCAGAACTGGCGCTACAATCCCTTCAATCAGGATCGTGAAAAGGTGATCGCCGAGATCACCGAGATCCTGGAGACGATGGGCGAGCTGGTAAAGGCGGGCAAGATCCGCGCCATCGGCCTTTCGAACGAGACGACCTGGGGCATCCAGAAATATCTGACAATCGCGGAACAAAAGGGCTTGCCGCGCGTCGCCACCACGCAGAACGAATACAACCTGCTCTATCGGCATTTCGACCTCGATCTGGCCGAGCTGTCGCATCACGAAGATGTCGGCCTCCTCGCCTATTCGCCGCTCGCAGGCGGCATCCTCACGGGCAAATATGTCGGCGGCGCCCGTCCGGCCGGCTCGCGCGGCTCGATCAACCAAGACATCGGCGGCCGCCTGCAGCCGCTGCAGGAGCCGCCGGTCAAGGCCTATCTCGAAATCGCCGCCAAATACGGCATCGACCCGTCCAAGCTGGCGCTCGCCTACTGCCTCACAAAACCCTTCATGACCTCCGTCATCATCGGCGCAACGACGATGGCGCAGCTCGAAACCGATATCGCGGCCGCTTATGTGACGCTGCCGGCGGAGGCCCTGGCAGAGATCGAACAGGTGCATCGGAAGTATCCGATGCCGATGTGAGGCCGGAAAGCACTCCGGCAAAACGGCATAATTTCGCCCTGCCCTTGCCTTTCGCGGAAAAACCCGTATAAGCCGCCCTGTTCGCAACCCGGTCTTCTGGCTGGTGGCTGAACGGAGGGCCGGTTTTCCGCGAGGGGAATCGTATCGGAACGGAAGCGTTCCAGCCTCCCGTGTCTCCGCTCTCGACCGTCTCGGAAACGCTTTTCTTGCTTGGGTCTAACCCTCTCAGGAGCAGTCGTTGAGGCTTAGCCGCCGAATACCGGGTTCAGACTAACGCAAGAAAGGCAAAGTTATCCATGGCTCTTTACGAACATGTATTCCTTGCCCGGCAGGATATTTCCGCTCAGCAGGTCGACGCCCTCGTAGAACAGTACAAGGGTGTTATCGAAGCTAACGGCGGTAAAGTCGGGCGTATCGAAAACTGGGGCCTCAAGTCCCTCACCTACCGCATCAAGAAGAACCGCAAGGCTCACTACGCCTTGATGGACATCGATGCTCCGGCCGCGGCGATCCAGGAAATGGAACGCCAGATGCGCATCAGCGAAGACGTCCTGCGTTACATGACGATCGCTGTCGAGAAGCACGAAGACGGCCCGTCGGCCATGATGCAGAAGCGCGACCGTGACGACCGCCCGCGCCGCGATGGCGACCGTCCGGAGCGCAGCTTCGGCGACCGTGGTCCGCGCCCGGATCGTGGTGACCGCGAAGACCGTCCGCGCCGTCCGCGCGAAGACCGCGTATAAGGAGATTTGAGAATGTCTGAAGTTTCCTCCGCACCGGTCCGCCGTCCGTTCCATCGCCGCCGCAAGACCTGCCCGTTCTCGGGCGCCAATGCGCCGCGCATCGACTACAAGGACGTTCGCCTCCTGCAGCGCTACATTTCCGAGCGCGGCAAGATCGTTCCGTCCCGCATCACGGCCGTTTCCCAGAAGAAGCAGCGCGAACTCGCCCAGGCGATCAAGCGCGCCCGTTTCCTCGGCCTGCTGCCCTACGTCGTCGCCTAATAGCGTCCGACGCAGAATGAATTAAGGGAAGGCAGCAATGCCTTCCCTTCTCCCTTTCGCGATGGGCGCGGATCGGAACCTTGAAACCCCATGTTGGGGATAAGCTTTCAGGCCCGAGTGGCGAAGGCATCCTCTAACTGCTCGATACGAAGCAGGACAGCGACGTGACGAAGTTGAACGCAAAAGAGCTTGGCATCGGCGCGCTTGCCGGTCTGACCGCCGCCCTACTCGTGTATGGCGCGCTCCGTCAGCCGTTTCTCGCTATCGTGTTCATCAGTGCTTCTGCTCTTCCTATTTTGATCGTGGGTCTCGGCTGGGGAAATATTGCTGTCGTAACCGCAGTTGTTGCTGCCGGTATTTTGGGCATCGTTATCGGTCCGCTGCCATTCGCATTGACCGTAATCGTTCTCGCCGCTGTCCCAGCTTGGCTCAGCCATCTTGCAAGTCTGGCGCGCCCAGCATCCGAGCTTGGCGGACCGGATCATCTAATGGCCTGGTATCCGCTCTCGGACATTATGCTGCATCTCTGTGCAGTTGCTTCCATCGCAATCGTCGCCGCTGGCGTTCTCATGGGCTACGGTCCAGATCTTATCGGCAAGACGATCGCTTTCAATCTGGAACTTCTGAATGATCAGCAGCAACAAGCATTAGATGCTGCCTCGATCGAAAAATTGAAGACTATCTTGCTTTACGCGGTCCCTTTCGCATGGGGCATGTGCTGGGTATCTGCTGTGTTTGCAGCCTATTATTTTGCAACGCGTATTGTTGTCGCCTCTGGCCGCAGCCAGCGCCCGCGCGACGATATCCCTTCATCGTTGCGGATGAACCGCAATGCAATCTTCGTCTTTCTCGCGGCGATCGTCGCCATCTTCTTCGGCGGCGTTCTGGCCCTCATCGCCGCCGCCGTGCTCGGTGCCTTCGGCGCGGGCTTCGTCGTTTCCGGCTTTGCATCGCTGCACTACCGGACGCGCGGCAAGGACTGGCGCCTGCCGGTCCTCATCATCTGCTACCTGGTATGCTTCTTTGTGACGCTGCCGCTCTTCATCATTCTTGTTCTCGGTCTTTACGATACCCGCAAGGCGATATCGCTCACCCCGCACAAGAGTGCCGACACACCCAAACAAGACACGAAAATCTGACATCGAAAGGAACAGGAAAATGGAAGTCATTCTTCTCGAACGCATCTCCAAGCTCGGCCAGATGGGCGAAACCGTCAAGGTTCGCGACGGCTTTGCCCGTAACTACCTGCTGCCGCTCGGCAAGGCGCTGCGCGCCAACGCCGCCAACAAGGCCCGTTTCGAAGCCGAGCGTGCAACGCTCGAAGCCCGTAACCTCGAGCGCAAGAGCGAAGCCCAGAAGGTTGCCGACGTTCTCGCCGGCAAGTCCTTCATCGTCGTTCGCTCGGCTGGCGAAACCGGCCAGCTCTACGGCTCGGTCGCTGCCCGTGACGTCGTCGAAATCCTCGCCGCCGAAGGTTTCAACGTCGGCCGCAGCCAGGTTCACATGAACACGCCGATCAAGGCCATCGGCCTGCACAACGTCACGATCGGACTTCACGCCGAAGTCGAAATCACGGTCGAGCTTAACGTTGCCCGCTCCGCCGAAGAAGCAGAGCGTCAGGCCAAGGGCGAAACCCTGACCTCCGCCGACGCCATCTACGGCGTTGACGAAGACGCTCTGCGTCCGGAAGACTTCTTCGATCCGGAAGCCGAACGCGACAACGAAGACGAAGCTTGATCTTTGCGTCTTCGCAGCATTTGCGAATGAGAAAGCCTGGGTTTTGCGACCCAGGCTTTTTGTTGGTCTGCAGAAGATAAAGCACGCCCTTCGCTCAATCGCTCGTCTTAGCCTCGGGCAGCGGTGCCGAATCCTTGTCGATCGAAACGACGACGGACATTCCGGGCGCCAGTTCATCCGCCAGGGGCTGTCCGTCTTCGATCTTGACCCTGACACCGAGGCGCTGCGCGACTTTGGTGAAATTGCCGGTGGCGTTGTCGGGCCTGATGACGGCGAATTCGGAACCGGCGGCCGGCGAGAAGCGCTGGATGCGGCCCTTGATCTCGCGATGCCCGAGCGCATCGACTGCGATCGTCACGGGCTGGTCGAGCTTCATGCCGTCGAGCTGCGTCTCCTTGAAATTGGCAATGACCCAGACGTCTTTCGGCACAAGGCCCATGAGCTGCGTGCCCGGCGTCACATATTGGCCGAGGCGCACGCCGACTTCGCCGACCCGGCCATCGCGCGGCGCTCTGATCGTCGTATTGTCGAGATCGATATCGGCAAGCTGGACGGCAGCCTCCGCCCCGCTGACGCCAGCTTCGAGCGAGGCGCGGTTGACGATGATCGTCGTCAGGTTCTGTTGAGAGACGTCCGAGGCGGCCTTTGCCTGATTGAGCGATGCCTGCGCCTGCTGCAGCGTCGCCTGCGCCTGTTCGGCATCGCTTGTCGTCGAGACGCCTCTCGATACCAGCGTCGTCACGCGATCGGCGGCAAGCTGGGCGCGCTTCAAGGCAGCGTTGGCGCTGTCGATCTGCGCCTGGCTGGAAACGATTCCCGCCTTGGCGGCCTGCTCCTGCTGCTGCGAATTGGCGAGCGCCGCCTTCTGCCCGGCAAGTGTTGCCCGAGCCTGCGCCACCTTCTGCTTGTAGATACGGTCGTCGATCTGGGCGAGCACGTCACCCTCCTTGACGAGCTTGTAGTCCTTGATCGGCACGTCGGTAATATAGCCGCTGACCTGCGGGCTGATCGTGGTGACATAGCCTTTGACATAAGCGTCGTCGGTGGTCTCGACCGAGGTTTTGAACGGTGGCAGGTGCCAAGCGTAAAGCACCAGCATGACGCCGCCGATGCCGGCGAGAACGGCGATGACTTCGATTGGGGAGCGAACGAGCCTCGACATGGAGCTATTTCATATCCTCATGGGTTGGATGTCGCGACCTCAACCCCATCGTCAGCCAGACGAGCTCTGACGAAGCGGAAGAAGACATGGATTGATAGGCCGGCGAGCGAAAGGAAGGCGATCACGGCAGCCACCAAGAAGGCGTCTCCATAGGCGAGCATATTGGCCTCGCGGCTGACCTGCGCGCCGAGCAGCGCCAGTCCCTCCCCCTTCAGGAGTGCGCTGTCTCCGATCACCTTGCCATAGGAGGATGAAAGCTGGCCGACACGTTCAGCCACGTGCGGATCGGTCAGGAGGACGCGCTCGGTCAGCACGGCCGAATGGAATTTCTCGCGAATGGTGATCAGCGTGCCGTAGAAGGCCGAGCCGATAAGGCCGCCGATACTCTGCGTGAAGGTGAAGACGACGAAGAAGGTCACCAGATAGGGAGGCCCTTTGGATATGGCCTCCTTGAAGCCTACCGACATGGATGGCGGCAGGAAGAGAGCCGCGCCGGCCGCCACCAATGCCTGGCTGAGATACATCTGCTCGGGGCGCGTCAGGTTCGTCACCTGCGAATCCATCAGCGAGCCCACCCCCATCAGGATAAGCGCGACGAACTGGATCTGCCAGCTGAAGCCATAACTCATGAACACGGTGCAGATGAGGCCTCCGATGATGGAGAAGGCCAGGATGATCCAATAGAGCAAGGAGAGCTGATCATAGAGCAGGCCGACCGCATTCTGGTAGAAGGTCATGATGACGGAGGTCTGCTCGGCGGCAATGATGCGGAAGATAAGAAGGATCGCCGTCAGATGCAGAATCTCCGGCCGAAGCAGCCAGCGAACGTCGATCAAAGGCGTGGAACGCCTCAGTTCGACGACGATGGCAACGGTGAGCGACGCAACGGCGAGCGCCAGCACAACACCGAGCCAGGGCACCTCCAGCCACCAATAGAGACGGCCGACCGACAGGACGACCGCCAGACAGCCGAAGCCGATCGCCACGAGCAGATAGCTTAAGATATCACCCAGGACGATGACCTTGACGCGCGGCGGCGGCGTCAGCGGCAGGAGATAGATGATCGGCATGACCAGCAGCGCCAATGCCATTTCCAGCGTGTAAAGGCCGCGCCACTCGCCATAATCCAGCAGCGAGGGAGACACGAGGCGGGTGATGGGGGCGGCAAGCAGCGTATTCGTCATCGCCAGGCTGACGCCGACGGTCATCTTCTTCGCCGGCTCGAAGGCCTCCAGCATATAAAGGAAACCCAGCGTCGAGAGCGGTGCGCCGGCGATCCCGCTCAAGAAACGGACGACGATCGCGGAATGCAGATCCGAGACGAAAAGATTGAGCAGCGAGGCGAGCACGAAGCCGAGAATGCTGACCTCGGCGAAATTGCGCACGCCATATTGCAAACGGATCTTCACCAGCGCGATAGCGAGGCTGACATTGGGCGCCATATAGGCGGCGGAGAGCCAAGCGGACTCGGTGGTGGTGGCCGCGATGGTTCCCTGGATCTGCGTGAGATTGGCGAAGGCGAGATTGAGACCCAGGCCCTGGGTCAGAAAGAACATGACGGATGCCGCAATATAAAGCGGTACTTTCCAGCCCGGCACAGGCGGCGGAGCGGCAGGGACGGCCTTGGCTTCCGCGTTGGCGACCGTGCCCGGATCTCCGCTCATGCACTACCTCATGATTTGCCGATATTCTGAAGATTGGCGGTCATGGCGCGGATGACCTTGAGCGCCATGCCGATATCTTCGTCCGAAATCCCCTCCAAGATATCCGCCCGCACACTGGTGGCAAGAGCCTCGACCTCGGCAGCCACGACTTTTCCGGATTCCGTCATGAAGATCTGCTTGGCGCGGCGATCCGACAGGGCAGCCCGGCGCTCGATGAAGTTCTGCGCTTCCATGGCATCGAGGATACGCACGAGTGTCGGCGTTTCCAGTTCCAGCTCGTCGGCGAGTTCTCTCTGGTTGATCCCGTCCCGGCGGGAGAGCTTGCGAAAAACCCTAGCCCGGGAAAGAGTCATGCCGTGTTCACGGACAAGGGCGTCAAAAGCCGCCCTTAATTTGCGACTGAACGCGGAAAGATCGTCGAAGAGTTCTTGTCTTGATGGCGCACCTGGCATTATTGTAACTTTATACTATAAGCATCCTACCCTAATTTAAGGGGAATACCCGGATTTTCGCAGCTTTTCAAGCACGATAGCCGCAACAGTTGATGCGTGCAGCGAGAGACCCGGCTAAAATGACCCCACGCTAATTTGCATAAGTGATTCGTGTGTCGGTCTTTGCGTTGCAAAGTGGCCACAAGGGATTTTTTACGTGGCGGAAACTTGTCCCTGTGGACGAGTGGAACAACGTTGATAGGCCGGGCCTATCCCATCCCGCTCGGCATGGCCGCCCATTTGCACGGTTGACCGTGACACCGGATCATCGCAAACCAGTCGATACCCTAAAGCATGAAGAGATGGAAAATGAACGAAGCTGCGCGCAAGCTCGCCGCCATTGCTCCCGCCGACCAGCACTATCGCGAAGCGCCCAACAACATCGAGGCCGAGCAGGCTCTGCTCGGCGCCATCCTCGTCAACAACGATGCCTATTACCGTGTCTCCGACTTCCTGAAGCCGATCCATCTTTACGAACCGCTGCACCGCAAGATCTTCGAGGTCGCCGGCGACATCATCCGCATGGGCAAGACTGCCAACCCGGTGACCATCAAGAGCTTCGTGCCGGCGGACGAGAAGGTCGGCGACATGACGGTCGCGCAGTATCTCGCGCGCCTCGCCGTCGAAGCCGTGTCGATCATCAATGCGGAAGACTACGGCCGCGCCATCTATGACCTGGCGCTCCGCCGTGCGCTGATCACGATCGGCGAGGACATGGTCAACATAGCCTATGACGCGCCGCTCGACATGCCGCCGCAGACGCAGATCGAGGACACGGAACGCCGGCTGTTCGAGCTTGCGGAAAACGGCCGCTACGACGGCGGCTTCCAGTCCTTCAACGACGCCGTTGCGCTTGCGATCGACATGGCGGCGGTTGCAAAGGAACGCGACGGCGGCCTTTCCGGCATTTCCACGGGTATTCATTCGCTCGACAGCAAGATGGGCGGCCTGCAGCGTTCCGACTTGATTATCCTTGCCGGCCGTCCCGGCATGGGCAAGACCTCGCTTGCCACCAACATCGCCTATAATATTGCCGCCTCTTTCGAGGGCGAGGTGCAGGCCGACGGTTCGACCAAGGCGAAGAACGGCGGCGTCGTCGGCTTCTACTCGCTGGAAATGTCGTCGGAACAGCTCGCTACCCGTATCATCTCCGAGCAGACGGAAGTCTCCTCCTCGAAGATCCGCCGCGGCGACATCAACGACGCCGATTTCGAAAAGCTCGTGGCCTGCTCGATGATGATGCAGAAGGTGCCGCTCTATATCGACCAGACCGGTGGCATATCCATTGCCCAGCTCGCCGCCCGCGCCCGTCGCCTGAAACGCCAGCGCGGCCTCGACGTTCTGGTCGTCGACTACGTGCAGCTGATGACCGGCTCGAAGAAATCGGGCGAAAATCGCGTTCAGGAAATCACCGAAATCACCACGGGCCTGAAGGCGCTCGGCAAGGAGCTCAACGTTCCGATCGTCGCCCTCTCGCAGCTCTCGCGCGCGGTCGAAAGCCGCGACGACAAGCGTCCCCAGCTTTCGGACCTGCGCGAATCCGGCTCGATCGAACAGGACGCCGACGTGGTGCTCTTCGTGTTCCGCGAGGAATATTATGTGAAGAACCAGGAACCGCGCGATCCGAATGACCCGAAATATGCGGAATGGGAAGCTCTGTTCGACCGCGTGAAGGGCACGGCCGACGTCATCATCGCCAAACAGCGCCACGGACCGACAGGCACGGTGAAGCTCGCCTTCCAGTCGGAATTCACCCGCTTTGCCGATCTCGCCGACCCGTCTTTCACGCAGTATGAGGAACATTGACGGCCACCCCTGTCAGCGGTGGCGAGACGATAAAAGGAGGCAGGGCATGTGCCGAAATATCAAACCCCTCTTTAATTTCGATCCGCCAGCGACGGATGATGAAATCCATGATGCCGCGCTTCAATTCGTGCGCAAGGTGAGCGGAGCCAACAAGCCGTCGAAACGCAACGAAGTTGCATTCGAGAATGCGGTCCTGTCGATTGCGAACTGTGCCCGTGAATTGCTCAATTCGCTGGAAACATCTCAACCTCCCCGCGACCGCGAGGAGGTAGCCGCGAAGGCGCGAGCAAGAGCGGCGGCCAGGTTTGCATAGAGAAAACTCTCCGCTCTGAAAGAGTCTTTTTCTTTCGGCAGAACCGGCTACCGATCCCTGCACATCGCTGGCACCGCACTAATGGGTCGAATGTCAGCCATCCAACCATGCTGCGAGGCCATCCAGCGTCTGTAGCCCGTATCCGACTGCGCCGAAACCGATGACGAACCGCCGCCGCTCGGGGCTGGGGTGGAGTTGGCGCAGCGTAAGAACCGTTTTGCCGTCGGCTTGCTCATCGAAGGTCACCGTGACGCGGAAACGATCGGGGTCATTGGGCTCCGGCGTGCCATGGTCCATCACAATCCGCTCGTTCGGGACGATCTCCAGAAAGCGCATGAGGTTGGGAAAGCGCTGTTTCCGGCCCTCGAACACGCCCACCATGTCGAACCGCCAGATCCCGCCCTCGCAGATGTCGGCTTCGTGGTTCTCGATTTCAAATCCGGCCGGACCGTACCATTCGGCGAGGGCCTTGGGGTCCATCCACGCGGCAAAAACCTTGTCGCGCGGATGATTCAGCAGCTTCACCAGCACGATTTCCCTATCGAGCGCCCAAGTGTCGAGCGGGTTTGCCATGTTCTCAACCATCCTCTTCCTTCTTGTCCAAGTAGACTTCCAGGCGATCCAATCGTTCGGTCCAGCGCCTGCGTTCCGCCTCCATCCAATCCGCAGCCTCGTCGAAGCGCTCCTGCACCAGCCGGCACCAGCGGCTGCGCCCACGCTTCTCGCTAGCGATCAGCCCGCAATCCTCCAGTACCTTGAGATGCTGGGCAAAGGAGGGCAGTGCCATGTCGAAAGGCTCGGCAAGGATGCTGACAGGCACCTCGCCCTCAGCCAGCCGCGATACCACCGCGCGCCGGGTCGGATCGCTGAGAGCATGAAAGGCAAGATCGAGGGGCGTCGAATGGTAAGGCATGCAATTCAGTAAAACGAGTTCGCACCTCAGTCAACAACAATAAGGTACTTGCCTTAGTGTCCACGTGTTATATAAAGGCACTTACCTTAGTATTGAGCTCCGGACTGCTGGAGCAGCTATGGTGCAACCACTCGCAAGGAAAGCTCCAATGGCAATACGTGTCGATCTCATGATCTCGCTGGATGGTTTCGCAACGACGACAGACCAGACACCCGAAGTCCCGTTCGGCGAGGACTGGCCGCGCCTCGTCGGCGCATATGTTGCAACGCGGACGTTTCGTGAGCGCGTCTTCAAGGATACCAGCGGAGCCGGGACCACCGGTGTCGACGACGATTACGCCAGAGAATACTTCGACAATGTGGGTGCCGAGATCATGGGCGCCGGCATGTTCGGGCTCCACAACTTCCCCGACGATCCGAACTGGCGTGGCTGGTGGGGCGAAGAGCCGCCCTTCCGGGTCCCCGTCTTCGTCCTTACCCATACCCCCAGACCCTCCATCGAGATGGCGGGTGGCACCACCTTCCACTTCCTGAGCGCAGCTCCGGCCGATGTGCTCCGGCAGGCTGTCAAGTCGGCGGGCGGTAAAGACATAAGGATCGGCGGTGGTCCTACGGTCGTTCGCGACTTTCTGAAGGCGGGTCTTGTCGATCGTCTTCATGTTGCGATCACACCGATTCTGCTCGGGCGCGGCATACGACTGTGGGACGATCTGCGCGGTCTGGAAGCCGGTTATACGGTCAAATCGGAAACTGCATCGAGCGGCACTATTCACCTCACCTTCCAACGCTAGCCACTTACCAGCGACTTGAGGCGCTCATGGACACGAAGCGAACATCGTGGACGCAATCTCCGAAGTACGCTTGGCGCGCCATATCGGTCGTCAAGGCCACATTGCGCAGCGTCCAACAGCGGACTCTGCCAGCGCACCGGAACTTCACTGCTGCAAAGCCACCAAACAGTTTCCGTGAACTTCGGCCACCGTTTAACCCGTGGCCGAAGCGGAAGTCATGAGCACGCGTTTGAGAAGGCGTGATCGCATCCGCCGTTCTGCTGGACGATCAAGAGATGAAAACCTAAAAAGCATTAAGCCCAAACCCGCCCTTTCAAGGAGGAGAAAAATTGAATCGTATTGAGATGGAGGTAAGCGGCGGCTGCCAGTGCGGTACCGTGCGGTACCATGCAACCGCGATGCTGGAAAATTCGCATCTCTGCCATTGCCGCATGTGCCAGAAAGCCTCGGGCAACATCTTTGCCGCGCTCGTCGCCGCGCCTGATGATGCGCTCACCTGGACACGCGGCAAGCCGAGCGTCTGGAAGAGCTCGGAGCTTGTCGAGCGCGGCTTCTGCGCCAATTGCGGCACGCCATTGTTCTTCCACCACCTCGACAACGGTCGCACCAACTTGATGATCGGTTCGCTTGACGATCCGCACGCCTTCCCGCCGCTTGCCAATACCTGCACCGAGAACATGGTGGCATGGTTCGATACGATCACGGGCATAGAAAATACAGGTGCGACCGAAAACAACGGTGCCGACTGGGCCGCGGCGATCAAGGAGAGCAACAACCAGCACCCCGACCGCGATACCGAGTCCTGGGCGGTGAGGTGGCGTGACGACTGAGCCTGGTGCATTTTTGCTTAGTTCCGCATACATGCCTCGCAGCACTTTTTCTTTTTATCAACGACCTCTATCTTGGCCGGAGCAAATCACCTCCGGCCACTTCCTTGTTCAGGCGATTCCATGACAGATGATTTCAATGACGATGACGCTTTTGCTTCTGCCGGCCTGCGGCTGACGGTAGATCTTGGCGCGCTCGTCGAAAACTGGCGCGACATGGCCCGCCGTTCGGGCAAAGCCCGTACGTCTGCGGTCGTCATGGCGGATGCCTACGGACTGGGTATCGAGGATGTCGGCGAAACGCTTTATGGCGCCGGTGCGCGCGATTTCTTCGTCGCCACCGCGGACGAAGGCGCGACCTTGCGGCTCTATGCGCCCGAGGCGCGCATCTTCGTGCTCAGCGGCATCTGGCCGGGCATGGAGCGCCGGTTCTTCGAGAACGACCTCGTGCCGGTCATCGCTTCGGAAGAACAGCTGACCTTCTGGATGTCCGTTCTGTCCGATTACGGCGACTATCCCTGCGCGCTGCAGGTCGACACGGGCTTCAACAGGCTTGGCCTACCCATGGATGATGCGATCGCGCTTGCCGATGACGTCTCCCGCCCGGCCAGCTTCGCACCCGTTCTCGTGATGAGCCATCTTGCCTGCGGCGACGATCCAACCAATGCGATGAACAGGCAGCAGCTCGAGGCCTTCCGCAAGGTCAGCGCTGCCTTCGAAGGCATCGAGGCGAGCCTTGCCAATTCGGCCGGCATCTTCCTCGGATCGGACTATCATTTCGATCTTACCCGCCCCGGTATCGCCACCTATGGCGGCGAGGCCGTTCCCCGCATGGCCAATCCGATGCGGCCGGTGGCAACTGCGGAAGCACGGATCATCCAGACCCGCTCGGTCAAATCAGGCGAGACGGTGGGATATGGCCGTGCGCTGCAATTGACCCGCGACAGCCGGCTGGCGATCGTCTCCGCCGGCTATGCCGACGGCTACATGCGCAGCCAGTCGAGCGGCGGCGTGCCGCTGCGCCAGACCGGTATTGCCGGCGGCCACGGCTTCATTGCCGGCCACAAGGTGCCTGTCGCCGGTCGCATCACCATGGATCTCACCATTTTCGATGTCACCGACCTGCCGGAAAACCTGGCGCGGGCCGGCGACTATATCGAGCTCTTCGGCAGCAATATCTCGGTCGACGATGCGGCGCGCGCAGCCGGCACGATCGGCTACGAGATGCTGACGGGCATGGGGCTCAGGCACGAGCGGCGGTATATCTCTGAAGAGACAGAGGAATAGCCCGCGGCTTCCGGCAGGAAGCCACAGCGCCGTTCCTCCAAATGCTTCAGCGCACGCTGACCGCCAGCCGGACGCCAAGGGCGACGAACAGCGCGCCGAGGCCGCGGTCGAGCCACAGGCCGAAACTGCGATTGCGCCGAAGCGCTTCGCTCAGACGGCCGCCAAGCAGGATGAGCGGCGGCTCGATGAAGGCGGCCACAACGATGATCAGGCTGCCATGCAGCAGGAGCTGCGCCCAGACTGGACCGGCACCTTCGACGACGAATTGCGGCAGGAAAGCCAGGAAGAAGATCGCGACCTTCGGGTTGAGCAGCGAGACCATGATGCCCTGGCGATAGATGCGGCTGAGAGACAATGTCCTGCCCGCCTCCTTGATCCATGCCCCCTCGCCCTTCGAGCGCAACGCCTGTACGCCGAGCCAAATGAGATAGGCAGCTCCGACCCACTTGACCGTCGAGAAGGCGAGTGCGGAAGCGGCCAGAATCGCCGACAGACCGGCGGCCGCCATCAGCACATGCAGGCACGCGCCGCTCCAGATCCCGAACAGCGCCGCAAAACCGGAACGCCTGCCGCTTCTGATCGTATGGCCGAGAATGAAGGCGATATCCGGTCCCGGCGACAGGTTAAGAAGCGTCGCGGCGGACAGAAACGCGATCCAGTGCGCAAGCGTATAGTCGAACATTCGTCATCATCCATAAAAACCCGGCATAAAAACTGACACGATCGCCATTGATACGGAAATCATTAGTTTTGATAGGCAGGGAAAGACATTATCTGTCAGCCGATCGCGATTCGCTGCGAAAGCGAAGCATTTGAACTTGAGAACAGCATCCGATGGCCAAGGCCCGTACACAATTCATCTGCCAGAACTGCGGCACGGTCCACAACCGCTGGGCCGGCAAGTGTGACGGCTGCGGCGCATGGAATACCATCGTCGAGGAAGATCCCATGGGCGGGATCGGCGGCGGTCCGGCAAAGACGCCGCGCAAGGGCAAGCCCGTAACGCTCACATCGCTTTCCGGCGAGATCGAGGAAGCACCGCGCATCCATACCGGCATATCCGAGCTCGACCGCGCGACCGGCGGCGGCTTCGTGCGCGGCTCGGCCGTCTTGGTTGGCGGCGATCCCGGCATCGGTAAGTCGACGTTGCTGATGCAGGCGGCGGCGGCACTTGCCCGGCGTGGCCACAAGATCGTTTATGTCTCCGGCGAAGAAGCAGTGGCGCAGGTTCGGCTGCGCGCTCAGCGCCTGAAAGCGGCCGACACCGAGGTATTGCTGGCGGCGGAAACCAATGTCGAAGACATTCTGGCGACGCTTTCCGAGGGCAAGCGGCCTGATCTCGTCATTATCGATTCCATCCAGACCCTGTGGAGCGAGCTTGCCGAATCCGCGCCCGGCACCGTCACGCAGGTGCGCACCGGCGTTCAGGCGATGATCCGCTTTGCCAAGCAGACGGGAGCGGCCATGGTGCTGGTCGGCCACGTCACCAAGGATGGCCAGATCGCCGGCCCGCGCGTCGTCGAGCACATGGTCGATGCCGTCCTCTATTTCGAAGGCGATCGCGGCCATCATTACCGCATCCTGCGTACGGTGAAGAACCGCTTCGGTCCCACCGACGAAATCGGCGTCTTCGAAATGTCCGATGCCGGTCTGCGCGACGTGCCAAACCCGTCCGAACTCTTCCTCGGAGAGCGCAACGAAAAATCGCCGGGTGCGGCCGTCTTCGCCGGCATCGAGGGCACGCGTCCCGTGCTGGTCGAAGTGCAGGCGCTGGTCGCGCCGACATCGCTGGGCACGCCACGCCGCGCCATCGTCGGCTGGGATTCGGCGCGCCTTTCGATGATCCTCGCCGTTCTGGAAGCACATTGCGGCGTGCGTCTCGGCCAGCATGATGTTTACCTCAATATTGCCGGCGGCTATCGCATTTCCGAGCCGGCTGCGGACCTTGCGGTCGCTTCTGCACTGGTTTCCTCCTTGGCCGGTCTTGCCCTGCCCGCCGATTGCGTCTATTTCGGCGAAGTCAGCCTGTCGGGCGCCGTCCGGCCGGTTGCGCACACCGCTCAGCGCCTCAAGGAAGCCGAGAAGCTGGGTTTTTCAGGCGCGGTCCTGCCTGCCGCTTCCGCAGACCTGCCGAAGGTCAATGGCGGACGCTGGAGCGAGATCGATAGCCTGCCGGATCTGGTGGCGCGCATTGCCGGATCAAAGGGCGCGCTCAAGCGCGTGGAAGATGAAGACTGAGCCTTACTTCAGCCGTTCTTGGCGAAGAAGAGGCTCCTGATTGAGGCCGATGCCGACCATAAGGTCTGGCAAGTCTTGAAGTGGATTATAGATGCCCATTACGATTTTCGACGGTATTGTTATCGGCGTTCTTCTCTTCTCCGCCGTTTTGGCCATGGTTCGCGGCTTCTCGCGCGAAATCCTCTCGATCGTCAGTTGGGGCGGCTCCGCAGTCGCAGCCTACTATCTCTATCCGCTGCTCGTTCCCTACGCCCTGCAATACAAGGCCGATACCAAGATCGCGACGATCGCGTCTGCCGCCGTCATCTTCCTGCTGGCGCTCATCATCATTTCCTTCATCACGATCCGGATCGCCGATTTCATCATCGACAGCCGCATCGGCGCGCTCGACCGCACGCTCGGCTTCCTCTTCGGCGCGGCGCGCGGCCTGCTGCTGATGGTCGTCGTCGTGGCCTTCTGGAACTGGCTGGTGGCTCCGGCCGCCCGTCCGGCCTGGGTCAACAACGCCAAGTCCAAGCCTTTCCTGGATTCGATGGTCGAGAAACTGAAGTCGGCACTGCCTGAAAACATCCAGGCCATGCTGCCGCCGGAGATCATCAACAAGATCGCGCCGAACCAACAGCAGCAGACCCAGCCGCAGACCGGCGGCGACAACGCCGCGCCGAACGACACGGCACCGTCGGACGATGCGCCTGCGCCGCAGACGAACAATTGACGGTGCGTTTACAGGCTTGACCTGCTGCCTGAGAATCGCCATTTGAGCGGCGTGATATTGAAAGATCCGGCCGGATATTTTTTCCGGCCGGATTTTCAGCTATTTTAATGGTCACCCGTGACGCCGCCCCGATCCGCCCACGTTGAGAGCAAAGGCCCGCAGCCATGAATCATTCCCTTTCCTTCGAGGACGATATCGACGGCGACACGCTGCATGAAGAATGCGGCGTCTTCGGCATTCTGGGACACCCGGACGCGGCAGCGCTGACGGCGCTTGGCCTGCACGCCCTACAGCATCGCGGCCAGGAAGCGGCCGGCATCGTTTCTTTCGATGGTCAGCGCTTCCATTCCGAGCGACGGATGGGTCTCGTCGGCGATCACTACACCGATCCCGCGACGCTTGCCCGCCTGCCCGGCGACCGATCCATGGGCCATGTGCGTTATTCGACGACGGGCGATGCCGTGCTTCGCAACGTGCAGCCGCTATTCGCCGAACTGGAAGTCGGCGGCATCGCTATCGCTCACAACGGCAATTTCACCAACGGTCTGACCATGCGGCGGCAGCTGATCGCCGACGGTGCCATCTGTCAGTCGAATTCGGATACCGAAGTCGTCCTGCATCTCATCGCCCGCTCCAAGCAGGCTTCCTCTTCCGACCGCTTCATCGATGCCATCAGGCAGATGGAAGGCGGTTATTCGATGCTCGCCATGACGCGCACGAAACTGATTGCCGCCCGCGACCCGATCGGCATCCGGCCGCTGGTCATGGGCGAACTCGACGGCAAGCCGATCTTCTGCTCCGAGACCTGCGCTCTCGACATCATCGGCGCGAAATATGTCCGCGACGTCGAAAACGGCGAGGTCATCATCTGCGAAATCCAGCCGGACGGCTCGATCACCATCGACGTCCGCAAGCCCGAGGTTTCCAGCCCCGAGCGTCTCTGCCTGTTCGAATATGTCTATTTCGCCCGTCCTGATTCCGTGGTCGGCGGCCGCAACGTCTATGTCGCCCGCAAGAACATGGGCATCAACCTTGCCAAGGAAGCACCCGTCGCGGCCGACGTGGTCGTGCCGGTGCCGGACGGCGGTACGCCGGCGGCCATAGGCTATGCGCAGGCAAGCGGCATTCCCTTCGAGCTCGGCATCATCCGCAACCATTATGTCGGCCGTACCTTCATCGAGCCGACGCAGCAGATCCGCGCCTTTGGCGTGAAGCTGAAGCACTCCGCCAACCGCGCCATCATCGAGGGCAAGCGCGTCGTGCTGGTGGACGATTCCATCGTGCGCGGCACGACTTCCGTAAAGATCGTCCAGATGATCCGCGATGCCGGCGCCAGCGAGGTGCATATCCGCGTCGCCAGCCCGATGATCTTCCATCCGGATTTCTACGGCATCGACACGCCGGATGCCGACAAGCTGCTCGCCAACCAGTACAGCAGCCTGAAGGCCATGTGCGATTTCATCGGTGCGGATTCGCTCGAATTCCTGTCGATCGACGGGCTCTACCGCGCCGTCGGCGGCGAGCCGCGCAACAATGCGCAGCCGCAGTTCACCGACCATTATTTCACCGGCGACTATCCGACCCGCCTGCTCGACAAGGAAAGCACCAGCAACGTGCGCAAGCTTTCCGTTCTCGCCAGCAACGGTTGACCTTATAGGCGGTTGACCCCAGAAAGGGTTGTGGGGCGCCCTGCCCCTCTCCCTTGCAATACATCCGGATCAAGGCAGCATGAGCGTCAATCTCAAGGACAAGATCGCCCTCGTCACCGGCGCATCGCGCGGTATCGGCTATTTCACGGCTCTGGAACTGGCCAAGGCCGGCGCGCATGTCATCGCCTGCGCCCGCACGGTCGGCGGGCTTGAGGAACTGGACGATGCCATCAAGTCAGTCGGCGGTTCGGCGACGCTCGTTCCCTTCGACCTCGCCGACATGAATGCCATCGACGCGCTCGGCGCGTCCATCTTCGAGCGCTGGGGCAAACTCGATATTCTCGTTGCCAATGCCGGTGTTCTCGGCGTGATCTCGCCGATCGGCCATGTCGAGGCCAAGGTCTTCGAAAAGGTTATGACGATCAACGTCACCGCGACCTGGCGGCTGATCCGTTCCGTCGAGCCGCTGCTGATGCGCGCCGAGGCCGGCCGCGCCGTTATTCTTTCTTCAGCTGCCGCTCATCGCTGCCGGCCCTTCTGGGGTCCCTATTCCGCCTCCAAAGCCGCCGTCGAGGCGCTGGCCCGCACCTGGGCCGGGGAAACGCAGAGCACGCCGCTGCGCATCACCAGCGTCGATCCGGGTGCTACCCGCACCGCGATGCGCGCCCAGGCGATGCCCGGCGAAGATCCGGATACGCTACCGCATCCGCGTGAGGTCGCCCAGGCGATCCTGCCTCTGGTCGGCCCCGATGTGACCGAAACTGGCAAGCTTTTCGTCGTGCGCGAGAACAGGCTCGTCGACTATCGGATGCCGGAATAAAATACCCGCGCCTTTACGCGAGAAGCCTTATCCCTACTTGACCAAATTCTTCCGGCGCGCGATAAAGCCGCCCATGAAAACGGTTATCTGCATTATTTGCTGGAAGATTATTCGCTAGCGTTTCGCTGGCCTGGCCGTTTTCGTCTCCCAAAATCCAAGATGATAAACGTCCGGCCTGCCGGTGACGGTATTTTTCGGATTTATGCCTTGGGAGAGTGACATGGCCGCCGAGCCGCAACTGAAGTTCTACAACACGCTGACGCGCGAAAAGATCGACTTCCAGCCGATCGACCGCAACAACGTCCGCATGTATGTCTGCGGCCCCACGGTCTATGATTTTGCCCATATCGGCAACGGCCGCCCGGCCATCGTCTTCGATGTGCTGTTCCGGCTGCTGCGGCATGTCTATGGCGAAAGTCATGTCACCTATGTCCGCAACATCACCGATGTCGACGACAAGATCAACGCGCGTGCGCTGCGCGACCATCCCGGCTTGCCACTGAACGATGCGATCCGGCTGGTGACGGAAAAGACCGAGCGGCAGTATCGCGAGGATACGACAGCGCTTGGCTGCCTGGAACCGACGGTGCAGCCGCGGGCGACCGACAATATCGCCCAGATGATTACGATCATCGAGACACTGATCGCCAAGGGCCATGCTTACCGGGCGGCCGGCGAAGTGCTGTTCGACACCAAGTCGATGGCGGATTACGGCCAGCTTTCGAAGCGCAATCTCGACGAGCAGCAGGCAGGCGCCCGCGTCACCGTCGACGAGCACAAGAAAAGCCCCGGCGATTTCGTGCTGTGGAAGCTGTCCGACGAGAACGAGCCAGGCTGGGAAAGCCCTTGGGGGCGCGGCCGTCCCGGCTGGCATATCGAGTGCTCGGCCATGAGCGGCCGCTATCTCGGCGATGTCTTCGATATTCATGGCGGCGGGCTAGACCTGATCTTCCCGCATCACGAGAACGAAATCGCCCAGTCGCGCTGTGCGCACGGTACGCATGCGATGGCGAACGTCTGGATGCATAACGGCTTCGTGCAGGTCGAAGGCCGCAAGATGTCGAAGTCGGAAGGCAATTTCGTCACCATCCACGAGCTGCTGCAAACGGAAAAGCTCGGGGGCCGGGCATGGCCGGGCGACGTGCTCAGGCTTGCCATGCTGATGACCCATTATCGCGAACCGATCGATTTCTCCGTCAAGCGTCTCGAGGAAGCCGAGCGGCTGATCGCGAAATGGCCGGCAGCGGATATTGGCGATGCCGCGCCGGATCAGCCGGTCCTTGCCGCTCTCGCCGACGATCTCAACACCGTCGCCGCCATTCAGGCACTGCATGCCCTGGCACAGGCCGCCAATGCCGATGCCAGCCTCCTGCCCGTCTTCGCGGCCAGCGCCGATCTTCTCGGCCTGCTGCCGAAGAAGGCGGAAATGGACGAAGCCGTGGTCGCGGAGATCGATGCCAAGGTGCGTCAGCGGCTGGAACTGCTGAAGGCGAAGAACTTCGCGGAGGCCGACAAGCTTCGCGAGGAGCTGACGGCAAGAGGTATTCAGCTGAAGGACGGCAAGGATGCGGTGACGGGTGAGCGGACCACGAGCTGGGAGATCAAGCGGTGAGTCTGGTTACCCCCCTCTGTCACTTCGTGACATCTCCCCCACAAGGGGGGAGATCGGGGGAGTTTGCCGACCGCTCCAGTTCCAAGCTGCCCTCTATTTCAGCAGCAATACGTTTCCGCCTGCGCCGGAAAGAAGATGTAGGACTAACAGCTCGCCGCGAACAATCTCCCCCCTTGTGGGGGAGATGTCACGAAGTGACGGAGGGGGGTAACTTGCCGCATACTCCAGTCCCGCCGAAAATCCGAAGCAATGCCCGCTGCATGCGCAAGGTTATGACGGACGCAGAATTGCGTCTCTGGAATGAACTGCGCGCCCAGCGGCTCATGGGCCTCGGCTTTCGTCGTCAGCTGCCTATCGCCGGCTATATCGTCGATTTCGCCTGCCCCGCCGAAAAGCTCATCGTCGAAGTCGATGGCTCCCAGCACGGCAATGATCGTGATCAGACCTATGACCAGGTTCGCACCCGTCATCTCGAGGCAGATGGCTGGACTGCTTTGCGCTTCTGGAACGATGATGTTCTGAGGGACATCGATAACGTCTGCATGCATATTCTCATCGTCGCCGGAAAGGACAGATCATGACCGTCTCGACCTATACCGGCGGCTGTCAGTGCGGCGCGATTCGCTTCCGGGTGCGGGGCGAGCTGAAGGATGCCTCCATCTGTCATTGCCGCATGTGTCAGAAAGCCTTCGGTGCCTACTATGCGCCCCTAGTTTCGACGCGTGGTGCCGAACTCGTATGGACGCGCGGAGAGCGGAAGGTGTTCCAATCGTCAAATTTCGTGAAGCGCGGCTTCTGCGGGGATTGCGGCACGCCACTGACCTATGAGGCACCCGATGGCATTGCGGTCGCGGCCGGCGCCTTCGACGGTCCCTCGCAGCTGCCACCTGTCGTGCAATACGGGACGGAAGGCAAGATCGGCTTCGTCGACCGGCTGCATCTGCTGCCGGGCCACCGGACGGAAGAGGACGCCGAGCAGGCGCCTTTCGTGCTGGAGATCGTGTCTTACCAGCATCCTGACTACGATACCCAAAGCTGGCCAGAGGAGAAGAGCCATGAGTAAAGCGACCAGAAGCGGTGGATGCCAATGCGGCGCGGTGCGGTTTCGCATCCGCGGCGAACTCGGACGCCCGTCGATCTGCCATTGCCGCATGTGCCAGAAGCAGTTCGGCAGCTTTTTCTCCGCCCTGGTGACGGCACCGGACGACGGCCTTGAATGGACCCGCGGAGAGCCGAGCTATTTCCAGTCCTCCGTCAACATCGACCGCGGCTTCTGCAAGAACTGCGGCACGCCGCTGACATACCGTCATCCGGGCGGCCTCGAAATCGCCATCGGCGCCTTCGACGAGCGCGACGATCTCGCCCCGCAGATCCAGGTCAACCATGCCTATCGTCTGCCCTGGGTAGAGACGATTTTCGAAAAGCCCATTTATCAGGATCCGGATTTCTATTCGCGGCAGGAGCAGATCATTTCCTTCCAGCATCCCGATCACGACACGGATGTCTGGCCGGCCGAGGGGCTGAAAATATGACCGAGATATTTAGGACCTTCTATCCCGAGATCGAGCCCTATGCCTCCGGCCATCTTGATGTCGGCGATGGTCATTTGATTTATTGGGAACGGGTGGGTACGCCGGGCGCCAAGCCCGCCGTCTTCCTGCATGGCGGCCCGGGCGGCGGCATTTCGCCCAGCCATCGCCGCGTGTTCGATCCGGCGCTTTACGACGTGACCTTGTTCGACCAGCGCGGCTGCGGGCGCTCGACGCCGCATGCCGGCCTGGAAGCCAATACCACCTGGCATCTGGTCGACGATATCGAGCGGCTGCGCAAAATGGCCGGTGTGGAGAAATGGCTTGTATTCGGCGGCTCCTGGGGTTCGACGCTGGCGCTCGCCTATGCCGAAACGCATCCGGAGCGCGTTTCGGAACTGGTCGTGCGCGGTATCTATACGCTGACGAAAGCCGAACTCGACTGGTACTATCAGTTCGGCGTCTCCGAGATGTTCCCCGACAAATGGGAGCGCTTCATCGCTCCGATCCCGCCGAAAGAGCGCCATGAGATGATGGCCGCCTACCATCGGCTGCTGACCCATCCCGAAAAAGCTGCTCGACTGGAAGCGGCCAAGGCCTGGGCGATCTGGGAGGGCGAGACGATCACCCTGCTGCCGGAGCCTGCCGTCAGCGCCCAGTTCGAGGATGCGGAGTACGCACATGCCTTTGCCCGCATCGAGAACCATTTCTTCGTCAATGCAGGCTGGCTCGAGGAAGGTCAGCTGCTGCGCGATGCTTACAGACTGAAGGACATTCCCGGCGTCATCGTTCACGGCCGTTACGACATGCCCTGCCCGGCAAGATATGCCTGGGCATTGCATAAGGCTTGGCCGAAGGCGGAATTTCATCTGATCGAGGGCGCGGGACATGCCTCGTCCGAGCCTGGCATTCTGGATCAGCTCATCCGGGCTACTGACAGGTTTGCTGGCAAAGCATCGGCCACGTAAGGCCCCTCACCCCAGCCCTCTCCCCGCGCGCGGGGAGAGGGAACGACCTCAAAAGCCCCTTCGCCCCGTGCAAACGGGGAGAAGGTGGACTCGAACGGTTTAGCAAAGCGAAACCGAGAGAGGACGGATGAGGGGCACCTATTATCAAAACCGGTTCCGCCGGAGGAAACAGTATGACACGCGAAAAAATCTATCTCTTCGACACGACGCTCCGCGATGGGCAGCAGACGCCCGGCATCGATTTTTCGGTCGAGGACAAGATTGCCATTGCGACCATGCTGGATGAATTCGGCCTGGACTATGTCGAAGGCGGTTACCCCGGCGCCAATCCGACCGATACGGCTTTCTTCAATGAGAAGCGCACGACATCGGCCTCCTTCGTCGCCTTCGGCATGACGAAGCGCGCCGGCATCTCCGCTTCCAACGATCCAGGACTTGCGAGCCTTCTGCAGGCGAAGTCCGACGCCATCTGTTTCGTCGCCAAGAGCTGGGATTATCATGTCAAGGTGGCGCTCGGCTGTACCAACGAGGAGAACCTCGAAAGCATCGCTGAAAGCGTCAAGGCGGTCGTCAATGCCGGCAAGGAGGCTCTGGTCGATTGCGAACACTTCTTTGATGGCTACAAGGCCAACCCGACCTATGCGCTTGCCTGCGCCAAGACGGCCTATGATGCGGGTGCCCGTTGGGTCGTGCTATGCGACACCAATGGCGGCACGCAGCCGCCGGAGGTGCGCGCCATTGTCGAGGCCGTCATCGCCTGCGGCGTTCCCGGGCACTGTCTTGGCATCCATGCCCATAACGACACCGGGCAAGCGGTTGCCAATTCGCTTGCCGCGGTCGAGGCGGGCGTCCGGCAGATCCAGGGCACGCTGAACGGCATCGGCGAGCGCTGCGGCAATGCCAATCTGATCACGCTGATCCCGACGCTTGCGCTGAAAAGAGCCTATAGCGAGCGTTTCGAAACGACGATCGACACCGAGCGGCTGGTGGGCCTGACCGGCCTTTCGCACGCCTTCGACGAGCTGCTCAATCGCTCGCCCGACCATCAGGCGCCCTATGTCGGCGCATCCGCCTTTGCGACCAAGGCAGGTATCCACGCCTCCGCCCTGCTGAAGGACCCTCGCACATATGAGCATGTACCACCGGAGAGCGTCGGCAACTTCCGTAAGGTGATGGTCTCCGACCAGGGCGGCAAGTCGAACTTCATCAACGCCCTGAAGCGGCGCGGCATCGAGGTCGGCAAGGACGATCCCAAGCTCGACCAGCTGATCCAGATCGTCAAGGAGCGGGAATCGACAGGCTATGCTTACGAAGGCGCGGATGCGAGCTTCGAGCTTCTGGCGCGGCGCACGCTCGGCACCATCCCGGAATTCTTCGCAATCGACGGTTTCCGGGTGATGGTCGAACGCCGCTTCGATTCCCACGGCCGGGTGAAGATCGTCTCGGAAGCAGTCGTCAAGATCATCATCGACGGCGAGACGATCATGTCGGTGGCCGAAGGCGATGGCCCGGTCAACGCGCTCGACCTTGCGCTGCGCAAGAATTTCGGCAAATACCAGCACGAGATCGACGACCTGGAACTGGCCGACTTCAAGGTGCGTATCCTCAACGGCGGCACGGAGGCCATAACCCGGGTTCTGATCGAATCCACCGACAGCAGTGGTGTACGCTGGTGGACTGTCGGCGTGTCCGAGAACATCATCGATGCATCGTTCCAGGCGCTGATGGATTCCGTCATCTACAAGCTGATGAAGAACCGGCATATGGCGGGCAAAATCGCGGCGGAGTAATCCGCCGCCTATCAAAAAGCTTGACGATGCCGTCAAGGAAATGAATTGGCCACGCGGCACGCATTGGAGTAATCCCGTCTCGAATAATGGAAAGACGACGGGAAAATTCATGGCCACCGATGCGGTCAAACCTGAAATCAAGAACAGCGACGCTGCCCGCGGCTTCGGTTTCGCGCTGACCGCCTATCTCTTCTGGGGTGTTCTGCCGCTCTATATGAAGGCGCTCGCGCATATCCCGGCTTTCGAGGTCATCGCCCACCGCATCGTCTGGTCGGTTCCCGTCGCCGGCATCGTGTTGCTGGTACTTGGACGCCTGAGTGACGTGAAGGCGGCATTTCGCAACCCGCGGACAATCGCTATGGCGTCGCTCACGGCAGCGCTCGTCACCATCAACTGGGGAACCTATGTCTGGGCGATCGGAGCCGGCCATTCGCTCGACGCTGCGCTTGGCTATTTCATCAATCCGCTGTTCAGCATCGCGCTCGGCGCCATCCTGCTCAAGGAAAAGCTGGCGCCGGCACAGATCGTCGCCATCTGCCTTGCAGCCATCGCAGTCGTCATCCTGACGGTGAAAGCCGGCACGCTGCCCTGGGTCGCGCTGTCGCTGACCTTCTCCTGGGGGTTCTATGCCTTCTTCCGCAAGACGCTGCCGGTCGGAGCCAATCAAGGCTTCTTCATCGAGGTGCTGCTGCTTTGCATTCCCGCCGCCCTCTACATCGTCTATCTTGAGGCACGCGGCGAAGGCCACTTCTACCAGACCGGCGTTTCGGATACCGCGCTTCTGCTCGGCTGCGGGCTCGTGACTGCGCTGCCGTTGATGATCTTCGCCAACGGCGCGAAGCTGCTCAGGTTATCGACCATCGGCATCATGCAATACATCGTACCGACGATGGTCTTCCTCATCGCCGTCTTCCTGTTCAAGGAACCCTTCGGCACAACGCAGCTCATCGCATTTTCGCTGATCTGGGCCGGTCTCGCGCTTTACACCTGGTCTATGCTGCGTCAGAGCAGAGGGCGCTAACCTACAGACATGGTTAGCAAATCTTTAATCAAAGCTTGGAGATGACGGCCTCTTCGCCGCTACGGTCGCCGTGCGTTTCCGCGGCGTGTTTGCGGATCGCCGGAATGATATCGGCCACCTTGTCGATAACAAGCGGTTGGACGCGATGGGCGGTGTGCACGAAGCCCTCTTCCGTCATATGGCGGATGAGTTCCATCATCGGGTCCCAGAAACCGTTTATGTTGGCGAAGACCATCGGCTTTTCGTGACGGCCGAGCTGACCCCAGGTCATGATCTCGACGATCTCCTCCAAAGTGCCGATACCGCCCGGCAACGCCACGAAGGCGTCGGCGCGCTCGAACATGCCGTGTTTGCGCGCATGCATATCAGGCGTTATGATGAGTTCGTCGAGCTGACCGAGCGAATGGCGCGTCGCTTCCATATCGACGAGAAACTCCGGAATGATGCCGGTGACCTGACCGCCGTGCGACAGCACGCCGCTCGCAACAGCGCCCATGATGCCCTTCGTCCCGCCGCCATAGATCAGCCGCAGGCCGTTTTCGGCAATGCTTTTGCCCAGTTCGCGGCCGGCAGCCATATGGGAGGGATCGCGTCCCGGCCTTGAGCCGCAATAGACGCAAATGGTTCGAATTGGCGTGGAATCGTCGGTCATGGATGCAAACAACTATGCTGCAGATGCTCAGTCAAGATTTTTCAAAGGAAAACTTGTGTCGGGACATGCGAAAATGGCTTAGAAAGCTTGTAAAAGCAGGCGAAATCGCTAGCAATTTCAGGAGTTGCGACGACTTCGCCGCGTGGAGATGAATGATGATGAAGAACCGTGCCGGTTGGCTGGCTCTGTTGGTGTTGGCAATTGCGACCCTTTTGATGGTCTTCTTCGTGATGCCCCGCATCAACGGCGACAAGAACCCGATCGGCAATGCCGTCAATCAAGCCGGCAACACGGTGAAGAATACGATCGACGAGAACGCGCAGAATGCGACCAAGACGACGCAGAATGGCGTATCGACCGCCATCAACACCGCGGACCTCGCCAGGAAGCTGACCGAGCTGACGGGCACGGCGACCACCTCGCTTGCCGAACTCAAGGCGCTGTTCAAGGATGGCAATGCGCCGGCCGCGGATGTCTTCGCGGCCGCGAAAACGAAGGCGATCACCGCGCTGCAATCGATCGTCGGCTTCGCGCTTCCGGCAGGTGTCGACGCTACGACGACGGGGCTGGTGAAGAAGGTGCAGGACGGCGCGGGCAAGGCGCTCGGCATCATCCAATCCCTGCCTGACAACGCCGCCGACGCCGGTGCCGCTATCGACAAGGCTTTCGCAGCGCTGACCGGCCAGCCGGCCCCTGAGACTGGCGCGGCCGCAAAGCCCCATGTACCATCATTCGACGTATTGCGCGTGGAGCCGAACGGCTCGACGGTCATTGCCGGCTCGGCCGAGCCCAACGCCAAGCTGGAGATTATCGACGGCGAAAAGGTCGTCACGACGACCAATGTCGGCCCCAGCGGCGACTTCGCCGCCGTGCTCGACAATCCACTTCCGCCCGGCGACCATGAGCTGGTGCTGCGCGCGACAGGCAAGGACGGCAAGGCCGTCAACTCCGAAGAAGTCGCGACCATTTCCGTACCCAAGGACGATTCGACACAGCTTCTCGCCATGGTCTCCAAGCCAGGCGCCGCAAGCCGCATCATTACCGCCCCTTCCTCCAAACAGGGCCGGGTGACATCGAACGAGCACGATATGCCGGCAGCCGGTGCACAGACCAAGCCAACGGAGAGCGCAGCGGCCGCGGCAGACTCCAAGCCGCAGCAGGATGGCACGGCCGTCGCATCCGCCAACCCCGCGGCCGGCACGACCGCGCCGTCGGCGGCAAAGACGGACGCGAGCCCCGATGTGATGGTCAACGCGGTGGAAATTGAAAACGACCATATCTTCGTTGCGGGCACCACCAAGCCGGGTGCCAAGGTCCAAGCCTATGCCGACGACAAGCTTATCGGCGAGAACGCAGCAGGCGTCGACGGCCATTTCGTAGTCGATGGCAAGATGCCGCTCGCGGTCGGCGACCACAAGATTCGCGTCGATGTGCTCGACGAGGCCGGCAAGGTCATCGTGCGTGCCAGCGTCAACTTCACACGCCCTGAAGGCAACCAGGTGACGGTCGCTGCCCAAACGCCGGCCGCAAGCACCACCCAAGGGCAGGCGGCGACCACGAGCATGGTACCGCTCGACGAAGGCGAGCTTGCCAAGCTCAAGGAAGGCGCCGGCAAGGCTTTCGCGCTGCTCAAGGGTCTCTTTGCCGACGGCAGGCAACCGAATGCGGAACAGCTTGCGGCAGCCCGATCCGGAACGGAAATCGCGCTGAAGTCGCTTTCGGAATTCCGCCCGGCCATCACCGCCAGTGCGGCAGTCAAGAAAGCCGCGGCCGATGCTTCCAGCGCTGCCGGTAAGGCGCTTGCCGCACTGGTTGCTCTGCCGAAGGACCCGAAATCGGTCGGCGCCGCGCTGCCCGGCCTGGAGCAGATGATCGCCGTCGTCACCGCGCCCGCCCAGACGGCGCCGGCACAGCCCAATGCGGAAGTCGCGTCCAACGGCAACGGCCCGAAGACGCTCGAGCAGGCGCCGCTGTCGCAGGACACCAACGCCGTCATCATCCGTCGCGGCGACACGCTCTGGCAGATTTCGCGCCGCATCTATGGCGCCGGGGTACGCTATACGACCATCTACCTGGCCAACGAAGACAAGATCAACAATCCGGACCGCATCCTGCCCGGACAGGTCTTCGGCCTGCCGAAGGACGCGCTGCCCAATGCCGAAGAGCTTCATCGCAAGCGGCTTTCCGGCGAACATCTTTAGAGCCCTTTCGCTTTTCTTCGAATCGCGAAAACGCTCTATCCTTTCGTTTTGCGCAATTCCGGACGGAAAACCGCTTCGCACTGTTCCTGGAACTGCTCTGGCATCGTCTCGTTTTTTGAAAGCGACGGGAGCGGCTAGGCGCGTGAACGCCTGGCCGCCGCTTTTATACGGGATGAAAATAGTATAAGCGTCGCCCGACCCTCATAGTCTTCGCGCAATGGCAATGCCCTGGCTGCGAGGGCTTGCCAGTCGGCGACGCAATCGCTGCGATGCCCGGCTGCCCAATCATTCGCCGGAGACGGACATGGCAAGCCAGAAGAAAACCATATCGGCGGATTCCAGCAATCCATTGAATACAATCATCAATCTCTGGCCCTATATGTGGCCTGCCGGCCGCATGGACCTGAAGATGCGGGTCGTATGGGCGACCGTCTTCCTGCTGGTCTCGAAATTCTTCCTGTTGCTGGTCCCCTACTTCTTCAAATGGTCCGTCGATGCGCTGAACGGCAAGCTCGACATGCAGGGCATTCTGCCGGCTTTCCTGGTCGGCGCCATCGCATTGATTGTTGCCACGAACCTGACGCGCCTGATCCAGCTCGGCCTCAACCAGCTGCGCGATGCGCTGTTTGCGAGCGTCGGCCAATATGCCGTTCGCCAGCTCGCCTACAGGACCTTCGTGCACATGCACGAGCTGTCGCTGCGCTTCCATCTGGAGCGAAAGACCGGCGGGCTCTCTCGCATCATCGAGCGCGGCACCAAGGGCATCGAGACGATCGTCCGCTTCACGATCCTCAATACGTTTCCGACCTTCATCGAATTCCTGCTGACCGCCATCATCTTCTGGCGCGGCTATGGCTTTTCCTATCTCGCCGTGACGGCCGTCACGGTCTGGCTCTACATCTGGTTCACAGTGAAGGCGAGCGACTGGCGCATCTCCATCCGCCGGACGATGAACAACAGCGATACCGACGCCAATACGAAAGCGATCGATTCGCTCCTGAACTTCGAGACGGTCAAATATTTCGGCAACGAGGAGATGGAGGCAAAGCGCTTCGATCAATCAATGGAGCGCTACGAGAAGGCTGCTACCAGCGTCTGGACATCCCTCGGCTGGCTAAACTTCGGCCAAGGCTTGATCTTTGGCCTCGGTACGACAGTGATGTTGGTCATGTCCGGCTGGTCGGTCCTGAACGGCCATCACACGGTTGGCGATTTCGTGTTCATCAACGCCATGCTGCTGCAGCTTTCGGTGCCGCTCAATTTCATCGGCTTCGTCTATCGCGAGATACGCCAGGGTCTGACCGACATCGAGGAGATGTTCGATCTGCTCGAGGTCAAGCCCGAGGTGATCGATGCGCCCGACGCCAAAGAGCTCGTCATCCACAACGGCGCCATCTCCTTCAAGGACGTGCATTTCGCCTACGATCCGGCCCGGCCGATCCTGAAGGGTATTTCCTTCGAGGTGCCAGCCGGCAAGACCGTTGCGGTGGTCGGGCCTTCCGGTGCCGGAAAATCGACGCTATCGCGCCTGCTCTATCGCTTCTACGACGTGCAGAGCGGCACGATCACCATCGACGATCAGGACCTGCGAACCGTCACGCAGAAGAGCCTGCGCAAAGTCATCGGCATGGTGCCGCAGGATACCGTGCTCTTCAACGACACCATCGCCTACAATATCCGCTACGGCCGGCCGGGCGCGAACGAGGCGGAAGTGACCGGAGCGGCCGAGATCGCGCAGATCGGCGAATTCATCCGCAACCTGCCGGAAGGCTTCGATACCAAGGTCGGGGAGCGCGGCCTCAAATTGTCGGGCGGCGAGAAACAGCGCGTCGCGATCGCCCGCACCATTCTCAAGGCGCCGCCGGTTCTGATCCTCGACGAAGCGACCTCAGCGCTGGACACCACGACCGAGCGCGAAATACAGGCCTCCCTCGACGTCGTTTCCAAGAACCGCACCACGCTGGTCATCGCGCACAGGCTATCGACCGTCATCAGCGCGGACGAAATCATCGTGCTGAAGAGCGGCGTCATCGCCGAGCGCGGCACGCATACCGACCTGCTGGCGCAAAACGGGCTCTATGCCTCCATGTGGAACCGCCAGCGCGAGGCGACACAGGCGGAAGAACACCTGAAGCAGGTGCGCGAAAGCGACGATCTGGGCGTGGTCGACCGGCTGGCGCCGGCAAGCTGAGCCCGAAAGCCGGCAAGTCTCGCGCCAGATTTACGGAAACGTTTTGCACCGGCCGCTGTCACGAAGCTGAGATGACAACTTGCTAGGTACGGCTCTCACATCCAGGGAGCCCCAAATGCGTATTTTTGCCAAAGCTTTAAGCCTGCTGCTCGTCGTCGGCCTTGCCTCGCCGGTTTTCGCCGAGGATGCCAAGCCGTTCGCCGACGCCAAGGAGATCAATCTCCTCAATCTGCTGCCGCCGCCACCTGCGAATGATTCGGCGCAGATGAAGGCCGAACTCGGCGAAATTCTGACGATCCAGGTGACCCGCACGCCGGAAATGGCCGCGCGCGCCGTGGCCGATGCCGAAGAGAACGTCTGGCGCTTCTCGGACGTCATCGGCAATCCGAAATTCACCAAGGAAAACCTGCCGAAATTCTCGGCCTTTTTCGATCGCGTCGTCGAAACGGAAGGCGCCGTCGTCGATCCAGCCAAGGACGTCTGGAAGCGCCCGCGTCCGCATCTTTACAGCGATCTCGTAAAGCCGATCGTGCCGCTCTCCAAGTCGGGCTCCTATCCGTCCGGCCACGCCACGGTCGGCACGCTGATGGGCATCGTGCTTTCGAACATGGTACCGGAAAAGCGCGCCGCCATCATGGCCCGCGCCTGGGAATACAGCCATAACCGCGTTGTTGGCGGCATCCATTACGCCTCCGATATCGAAGCCGCGCACATTGCCGGCACCGTCATCGCCGAAACCATCATGACGCATGACGACTACAAGAGCGAATATGAAGGCGCCAGGGCGGAGCTGCGCGCCGTTCTCGGCCTCTGATTTTCGATTTGCCGTGAGGTTTGCAGGCCGCCGGAGACCTCCGGCGGCCTTTTCGCTGCAGGACAGCAAGGCTCCGCAAGCAACGCCTTTCAGCACAAGAGATCGTCGGAATCCCAACCCCGCGGGGAGTGCTTTGGGGGGCGAACGTGCGAAAGCATTGCCCATGACAAAATTTGCCTGTAGTCACGCTCGTCTGGTAATCAGAGCAGGACCGCTTATCTTGCTCTCATTCTTTTGACTGGCATAATCTCGTCCGGCGACCGGAACCCGGTTTGGCGAGATTGCCCTAACGGAGTAGGCCACAGATGAGCTTGTTCAACAGCGTGCGCAACGTCATCGTTCCGGTGCACAAGGAAGGCTATCCTTTCGTTGCAGGTTTCTTCGTCGCGTCACTGGTGCTCGGCTGGATCTTCAAGCCGCTCTTCTGGATCGGCCTGATCTTGACGCTCTGGTGCGCCTATTTCTTCCGCGATCCCGAACGCATGACGCCGCAGGACGATGATCTGGCGATCTCGCCCGCCGACGGCAAGGTTTCCGGTGTGCAGATGGTGACGCCGCCGGCGGAGCTCAATCTCGGTCATCATCCGATGCTACGCATTTCGATCTTCATGAATGTCTTCGATTGCCATGTGAACCGTTCGCCGATGCGCGGGCGCATCACCAACATCGCGTATCGCCAGGGCAGTTTCCTCAATGCGGAGCTGGACAAGGCCAGCGAACAGAACGAGCGCAACGGCCTCGTCATCGAAACGAAGCATGGCGAGATCGGCGTCGTGCAGATTGCCGGTCTCGTCGCACGCCGCATCCTCTGCTTCGTCAATCCGAACGAGCCACTCGATGCCGGTGAGCGCATCGGCCTCATCCGCTTCGGCTCGCGCCTCGATATTTTCCTGCCGGAAGGCGCTTCGCCGCGCGTTGCCATAGGCCAGCGCGCGATCGCCGGCGAAACCGTCATCGCCGAATTCGGCTCGGCAAAGGGCGCAACCATCAGCCGCCGCAGCTGAATCCGAGAGTATTTCCGCCCAAAACGGAGTTGCGGAAACACTCTATACCATTGTTTTCACGCAATTCCGGACGCAAAACCGCTTCGCACTTTTGCTGGAATTGCTCTAGGAACACGAGCAAGATGAAGACGCCTTTTCCGCCTTTCGAGCCGCATGGACCCAATGACGAAGCGCGCGGGCCTCGCCTTCGGGAAATCCCGTTGCGGCTGATCGTGCCGAACATGATCACCGTGCTGGCGATCTGCTCGGGGCTGACCGGCATTCGTCTTGCCTTCGAAAGCCGTTACGAGCTTGCCGTTGCCGCCGTGCTGGTCGCAGCCTTCCTCGATGGCATCGACGGGCGGGTTGCGCGGCTGATGAAGGCCACCTCGAAATTCGGCGCGCAGATGGATTCGCTTGCCGATATCGTCAACTTCGGCGTTGCTCCGGCGCTTGTCGTCTACGTCTTTCTGCTCGATCAGGCCCCTTCGCTCGGCTGGATCGCCGCGCTCATCTACACGATCGCCGCCGGACTGCGGCTTGCCCGCTTCAACGTCATGGCCGAGCGCGAGCACAAGGCTTCCTGGCAGTCAGAATATTTCGTCGGCGTACCGGCACCTGCCGGCGCCATGCTCGTGCTGCTGCCGGTCTATCTCGGCTTTCTCGGGCTGGCCCCCGACCGCACCTTCGCCTTATGGGGTGCAGCCTACACCGTTCTCATCGGCTTCCTGCTGGTCAGCCGCCTTCCGGTCTGGTCCGGCAAGTCGGAAGGCAGCGGCATAAGGCGCGATCTGGTCCTGCCGATCATGCTTGGCGTCGTCGTCTATGTCGCGCTGCTGATGAGCTATACGTGGCATGTCATGGTCGTAACCGTTGTCGTCTATCTTCTGTCCCTGCCCTTCGGCGCGCGCTCCTGGGCGAAGAAATACGGCACCTATACCATCAACGGTCCCGCCGATCCGAATGTCGACGATTCCAACGACGACATCGGACGGCACATCTAAGTATCCGTTATCGCAAAGCCGCTTCGTCCGTTTGCGCGGCAGCCTCTTGACGCCGCGATCCGCTGCAACCGCAAGTCTGCAAGCTTCCTTTGTCAATCAGAGGCTTGACTATCGGCAACCCGACATACGGCAAGGCGGCTTCGAGGCGGATTCAAACATTGCGGCAGTGCGGATTCTACACGAGGATTCGGCGCTAATCTCTCGAAATATGGTCGTTGTTTACAAAAGCTGATTGGAAAACGCCTTCGATTTGTCATGATTTACGACAAAAAGCACTGTTCGACCATGAATCGAAAAATGCTCCGCGAGAGCATGGTGAGGAGTGAAACATGACACAGAAGAAGGACCAGCCGGCACAACCGCAGGCAAAGATCGATCCCAGCAAGCACTATCGCCCGCTGGGCCTGAAAGCCGTTCTCGCGGCACATCTGATGCTGAAGACCAAGCCTCTCAAGAAAAAGATCGCTTAGTAGCATACCTCGCCGGCTGATCGTGTCGGCAGCACTATTTCCCGGCTGCTGGCCGCTGGATGGCGGCCGCTTAGAGAAGGCTCAATTGTCCGTCTTCGGGATCCGCCTTCTTCGGCGGCTTCTTGACCGGATCAAGCGTTACGGGCGTCTGCAGGTCCGGCCCCATATTGGCGACCTTGTTGACGCGATCCGAAACCGGAATCGCCTCGAAAAAATCCCCCTGAACCGGCTTCATCAGCTCGAGCACATCGCGCGGCTCCTGCGTTTTGCAATCGAGCCAGCGGGCGAAGTCTTCCGGCTTGATGACGACGGGCATACGGTCATGGATGGGTCGGATGGCGCTGTTTGCCGCCGTCGTCAGGATCGCGCCTGTATCCACCTCAGAACCATCGGCGGACGACCAGGTTTCCATCAGCCCGGCAAAGGCGATGACGCCGCCGCCGCGGGGCCGAATCCAGTAGGCTTGCGGCTTCTCACCGCTTTCCTTCGAGGGGCGATGCCACTCATAGAAGCCGGATGCCGGAACGAGGATGCGGCGATGGCGCATGGCGGCGCGGAAGGAGGCCTTACCGATCGCCGTTTCCGATCGCGCGTTGATCAGCAGCGGAAACTCTTTGGGGTCCTTCACCCAGTCGGGCATAAAGCCCCAGCGCACGAGAAGCGCGCGACGATCCGGCAGGTTGCTGCCCGGCAGCTGCCTGTCGCCGGATATGACGACGAGGATAGGCTGGGTCGGCGCGATATTGTAGCGTGCGGGAAAATCGTCATTCAGCAGGACGCCGAGCGCTTCTCCCACATGGTCTGCCGTCGATGTCAAAGCGAAGCGTCCGCACATGGGACTTGTTTTGCACCCGCAAGGCGTTGGGTCAAGTCTGCCGCATAGCTCCTTGAAGCGGCCGATTCAAGGATAATTATGCGGCTTAGAATGCCGCAGCGACCATTGCGCGTCAGCCGCGCGGTCCGAGGAGAATAACGCCTGCGCCGGCAAGACAGATGGCGGCGCCGGAAATATCCCATCGGTCCGGCAGCCGTCCTTCGGCCAGCCACAACCAGAGAAGGGAGGCGACGATATAGACGCCGCCATAGGCGGCGAAAGTGCGACCCGCCGCTTCACTCGGCACCAAAGCGAGCAGCCAAGCAAAGAGCGCCAGCGATACCAGACCGGGCGCCAACCACCAGACCGGCTTTGCCAAACGCAGCCATGCCCAGAAGGCAAAGCAACCCGCGATTTCGGCGAGAGCCGCCAATGCATACAGCCCGTAGATCATTCGTGATCAGCCTCTATATTCGGCGCTTTAAGAATCGCCGCCCGCTCGGCAGCGAGTTAAGAGGCTTTCCCGGAGGACAGCAAGCGCGGTTTCCTGTAGAAATTGAACGCCGATGGCCTGTCGTCTCACACATCGATCCCCATTCGAATGCAAAGCGATCCATGACTTCCGTTCCCCGCCCCGCCTCTTCCGCCATTCTTGAACGCAACGGCCGCTTTCTGCTGGTCTTGCGCAGCAATCCGCCGTCCGCCGACATGTATGCCTTTCCAGGCGGCAGGGCCGAAGAGGGGGAAACGCCGGCCGAAGCTGCGCTGCGCGAGTTCAGGGAGGAGACAGGCATATCAGCCCGCAATCCCCGCCTCTTCGAGACCTACGAGCTGCGCTCTCATGCGGCGGACGGAACGCTGACAAGCCATTTCCTGCTGTCGGTCTTCCTCGTGGATGCCGATGAGAATGCGATCGCCGAAGCCGCTGACGATGCGGCTGATATCGGCTGGTACACGCTGGAGGACGTGCGCACCCTGCCCGTTCCTGCCAGTGTGCTCGAGTGTGTTGAACGGCTTGCCGCAGCAAACGCATAGCCCGGTCCCGAAATTAACGATGCTGAGCAATATCGGCGTGGAAACCACCTCTCCCGCCTTGTTCCCGTCATGCTTGTCCGATCAACATGGTTACATGATTCATAACAGCCATGGCCGACCGCTCCTGATCTGCATCGCGCTTGCCGCAGCCTTTCCCGCTGCGGCACAGCCGGCAGCAGGCGCGCCGCCGGCACAGGCGGCCGATGACGGAAACGCGGAGCGGCCCGCGCCCTATGACGAGCAGTTATCACGGCTCTCCGAAATTCTCGGTTCGATCGACTATCTGCGCAATCTTTGCAACCCGGCCAGAGACGACGGATGGCGCGGCGACATGCAGCGATTGCTCGATACGGAGACCAAGAGCGAACCAAAGCGAAAAGAGAGACTGACGGCGGCGTTCAACCGTGGATATCGGTCGTTCGCATCGGTTTACACCAATTGCACGCCGCAGGCGCTTGTTGCCGAGAAGCGATACCGTAACGAAGGTGCAACACTGGCCACAGAAATTACAGCACGCTTTGGAAATTAACGTTTTATTAACCCCTTTTCATGCCGGGCCGTGTCGTTTTGAGAAAAGGCTGATAAAGTTGTTAAGCAAGTGGTAAGGACATGAACGTCTCGAGGAAAGAAGCAATGGAAGCCAGCCTGAACGAAATCGACGACATGATCGTCCATGAAAAGATGCAGGCAGCGCTGGAATACCAGAACGAGGCTTGGGCAGACGGCATGGCTGACGGCATCGAGCCGGAGATCATCGCTGACGCAGCCATAGCCCATGCGATCCGTGAGACTATACGCATTCAGGGCGAACAGGGCGCGGAAGCCTTGCTCGAATCGCTGCGCGAACGCATGCTCGCCGGTGAATTCTCTCCGAACCGAACCCTGCAATAACAATCAGAGATTGCTATGCGTATATTTCCAGGCAATGCGCTTTCCCGTTCCATTGCCTCGTTTGCTGCCGTAACCCTGCTTTTGGGCAGCACTGCCTTGCCGCTACCGGCCCGCGCCTTTTCCGAGCTCAATCCGCCATCCGCCGAAGCGAAGGACGCGGCGCAGTCCAGACCACGAAAGAATGACAAGCCGATCGAGCAGGCGCTGGAGGCACCGGCCAACAACGCGCTGCCGATGCCCGATCCGCTGGTCAACAAGCAGGCCGGCCAGAGCGGCGGCGACGCTTCGAACACGAACAAATCGGTCGAATTCCTCTTCGACATCGACAAGGCGCCCGAACCGGTCAAGAAGCTTCGTGCGGCGATCGTGGAGGCTGCCGCTTCCGGCGATCTCGAGCGCCTGCGCCCGCTGATGAATATCGGTGCCGGCCTCAAGCAGACCCAGGTCACGGCAGACGATCCCGGCGAGGATCCGATCAAGACGCTGCATGACCTCTCGGGCGATCCCGACGGCATCGAGATCCTCTCCATCCTGCTCGATATCATGTCGACCGGCTTTGCCCATGTCGGCCAGGGCACGCCCGACGAAATGTATGTCTGGCCCTATTTTGCCGAGAAGGACATCAAGACGCTCTCCACGCCGGAGAAGGTCGATCTGATGCGTATCGTTACGGCCGGCGACTACGCCGACATGCAGGAATTCGGCGGCTATAATTTCTATCGCGTCGGCATCACGCCGGACGGACGCTGGAAATTCTTCACATCGGGCGAATGATCCGGCGAGGGAACTTGCGGTTCCCCGCCGAAGGCCCTACCTCTGCGTGATGAAGCATGTCGCGCAAAAGTGTGCAGCGGTTTTGCGACAACGACATGCGCAAGATCAAAGACCTGAAGCGCCGGAAGCGAATCTGAAAGATCGCGACGTGCTTTAGGTCAAATCAGCGGAACCATCATGCCAGCCGTATTCCTGAGAGAGCGTTCCCTCATCCGCGTTACCGGTGCGGAGGCAGAGACGTTTCTGCACAATCTCATCACCACCGATCTTGCCTCGCTCGGCACCGATGAAGCGCGCCCGGGCGCGCTGCTGACCCCGCAAGGCAAGATCCTGTTCGATTTCATGATCTGGCGCGACGGCTCGGGCTTTTTGCTCGAAACAGATACGGCGCAGCGAGAGGGTTTGCTCAAGCGGCTCACCATGTATCGGTTGCGCGCCAAGGTCGACTTCGGCAACGAGGACGCAGAGGGCGTCACGGTCGCGTGGGCTGGCAATGAAACGGAAAGCCCCAAAGACAGCCGCTTCGCCAAGGCGGGAACTGTGCTAACGCGCACGCCGGGCGAGCACGGCAGCGACCCCGAGACGCTCTACGACGAGCTGCGGATTGCCAATGGCATTGCCGTCTCCGGCCGCGATTTCGCATTGCAGGACGCCTTCCCGCACGATGTGCTGATGGACCTGAATGGCGGTCTTGGCTTCCGCAAGGGCTGCTACATCGGCCAGGAGGTCGTCTCGCGCACGCATCACCGCGGCACGGCGCGCAGGCGTGTCGTGATCGTGAAGGGCAGTTCGGGCCTGCCGGCATCCGGCACGGAATTGACCGTGGGCGGCAAACCGATCGGTGCGCTCGGCTCGACCGTGGACAGCCTCGGCCTGGCCGTCATCCGCATAGATCGGGCCGGTGAAGCCATGGCCGAGCATACCGCGATACAGGCGGCCGATGTGGATGTCACCGTGTCGCTTCCGGCATGGTCCGGTCTCTCCTTCCCTGCCAGCGCCGACGAGGCATCGGCATGACATCGTCCAAGACTGCGCGTGCCTGGCAGCGGATGCTGTCCGGCCGGAGGCTCGATCTTCTGGATCCCTCGCCCTTCGATGTCGAGATCGGCGACATCGCGCACGGGCTTGCCCGCGTCGCGCGCTGGAACGGACAGACCTCCGGCGATCACGCATTTTCGGTGGCACAACACAGCCTTGTCGTGGAGGCGATCTTTCGTCACCTCAATCCGGCTACACCGGACGAGCTGCTCGCCGCGCTGCTGCACGACGCTCCGGAATATGTTATCGGCGACATGATCTCGCCGTTCAAATCCGTCGTCGGGGGAGATTACAAGATCGTGGAGCAACGGCTCGAGGCGGCAATCTACCGCCGCTTCGCCCTGCCCGCGCATTGCGCGCCAAAGCTCAAGGAAAAGATCAAGAAGGCCGATACCATTTCGGCCTATTTCGAGGCGACGCTGCTTGCCGGCTTCACGTCCGAGGAGGCGCGCAAATTTTTCGGCCAGCCGCGGGACATCACACGCGAGATGCTGCCGATCGACCCGGTGCCGGCGATCGAGGCGCAGCGGATGTTCCTGACGCGCTTCGAGGCAATCGAAGCAGAGCGTGCCGCCATGAGGATCGGCGCGTGACCGCAATCATCGTATCGCCGCTGGCACGCATCGCAGAAATGGCCGTTCGCCACGGTGCCTGCGAAATGATCAGCCTGATGGCAAAGGAGCATAGCTTTCACCGGCCTGCCGTCATCAGCGCGGACCGGCACCTGCTGCTCAACATGAACGACATCAGCTTTGCCGGAACCGGCGATCTCGTCGCCCCTCAGGAGACGCATGTTCGTGCCATCATCGATTTTGCTGCCGGCTGGGATCGCAACGCGCCTTTGCTCATCCATTGCTGGATGGGCGTCTCGCGTTCGCCGGCGGCGGCCCTGATCGCGGCTTTGGCCATTCACCCTGGGGAAGACGACCTGGCGCTCGTGCGCCGCTTGCGCGCAAGTTCGCCATTTGCGACGCCGAATGCCCGGCTGGTCGCCATCGGCGACGACATGCTTGGACGTCAGGGGCGCCTGGTTGCGGCCGTGAAAGAAATCGGCCGCGGCGCGGATGCGGACGGTAACGCGCCTTTCATCCTGTCATTGGCCGGAAATGAGGCGACGTAGGCCAAATGCCATCGCGTGTTCAATCGATCACGGCATGCTTTGCCATCTGCGGATAAGTTGTTTCGCCCCGTCGCCTGAAGATCAGGTATCAATTCATCGTTAACCACAAATCGACTGGTACAGAACATATTGCCGGTGCGCACGCTGGCGTCCGAGACAACGCCTGTTCACAGGTTATTCGATGACCGCACATGCCAGACGCTTGCCGGCACCGCCGACGGGCTGGCTGCGATAATCGTCCGAGTCGGCATGGAGCATCAGCGTGCGCCCGCGAATGCCGTTCTTGCCGTTCAACGATACCATGCCGTTGAAGACCTGAGCGCGTAGCTTGCCGTCCTGATCGACATACTGGTTGGGCATGTCGCCGGCATGCGGCCCGCTGGCCGCAAGGAAGCCGTGCTCCGCCTTGGTGGGATTGAAATGGCCGCCGGCGGATTCGAAGCCATGGCTATGATCGCAGCGGTCGCTCTCATGAATATGAAAAGCCACCCAGCGATTGGCGGGTAAGCCGGAGACTTCCATCTCGATCAGGACGCCCCGCTTGCCTTCGGTCAAGGTTGCCCGCCCCGCCTGCTTGCCGTCGAGGCCGACAAAGTCGGCGGTAGCCGTTCTCTGGCTCTGGGTCTGCGCGGCTGCGGGCACGGCCGCGGCTAGAGCAAGAATTGCAACGATCATCATGCGCTTCATGGAACTCCTCCCTCTTCCGCGTGGCAACTGTCCAACGCACGGCAAGCTCGAGTGTTCCGGTGAATGGAAAAATGAACCTACATCAAAATGATAAGGCGGCCCGCCGGTTTCCCGGCAAGCCGCCCATATCGTCAGGCAATGAAGTTTCTCAGGCCGCTATGCTGCCGGTGTCGTACTGACCGTAGGTGCCGTTATAGGCATCCATGGGCGACAGCAGATCCGGATCGAAGGCGATATTCGATTCCAGCGGCCTCGCTTTGGCCAGGGTATCAGCACTCGGCAGCTGCATGAGCTTGGCCGCAAGGCTGCTCAATGCACTGTTTGAACCATTCGTACCGCCGCTGTCGGTGTTGTCAGCCGCGAGAATGCCAGGGCGCTCGCTGGCTGCGAGCTCCTCCTGGCTGAGAATGCCGTCGCCATTCGTATCGAGGCGCGAGAGCGTGCCACGATACGGATAAGAGCTGCCGGATACGGAAGAAACATGGGACATACAAACCTCCTGTGGTAGGAGCCGCCTCATGCGACGTCGTTTGTACGCAATACATCAAGGGTTAAACTACGAGATGCTTCTAAGCTGCTTCGCGCTGCCGGTAAAGACAAATTGTTAATGAGTATTAACCATAGTTCTCCAGCGGTAAATCCGAACTTCCTAATGTTTCCTCTATAATCCCCATCGCGACAGCCTGACATAATCCCCTGGAATCATAAGCGAATTTGACTATCTTGCCTTACCGGGCGAGCCGTTTCGTATATGGTGCGGCGGATCGCCCATGGAGAGGACATGATGGAATTGCTACCGCTCGTTATCCTGGTTGTCGGTATTTTGGTACTGCGAGGCCACAGCCTCAGGATAAAACGACTGGAAGCACGCGTTCAGGAGCTGCAAAACGCGCTCGCCGGCAAGGTGCTGGCGGCGGATACGGGCGAATCAGCCACCGTGACGGATTCCGGAATTCACACCGCTCAGCCTGTTAGAAACGAGCCGAGGGCGGCGATTGAGGAGGAGGCCGATACAGACGAGCCTGCCGTCGCCGCGCGCAGCGTCGCGGATATGGTCGAGGAAGACATCACTCCGGTCGCGAGCCGGATACCCGTTCAGGCGACGGAAAGCCTGGAAAGCACGATTGGTGCGCGCTGGGCCGTCTGGGTGGGCGGCATCGCGCTGGCGCTCGGCGGCATCTTCATGGTCAAATATTCGATCGAAAGCGGCCTTCTCAGTCCCGGCGTACGGCTGGTCCTTGCAGCCCTCTTCGGGTTTGCTCTGATTGTCGCCGGCGAGGTGATCCGCCGCCGCGTCGCACCCGTTCTGAGCAATGGTTTCCAGAATGCGATGATCCCCGGCGTGCTGACGGCGGCCGGTGTCGTCGCGTTGTTCGGCTCCACCTATGCGGCACATGCCATCTATGGCTTCATCGGACCGGCCACAGCCTTCGTTCTGCTGGGCCTGATCTCGCTCGTCACGCTCGCACTCTCGCTGCTGCACGGCCAGGCGCTTGCCGGCCTCGGCCTGCTGGCGTCGATGGCCACTCCTGCCCTCATCGCGTCGACCGCACCGAGACCCTGGATACTCTTCGGCTATCTCGTTCTGACCTGGCTTGCGACCCTACTGGCGTCGCGCCTGCGCCGCTGGCTGATCGCGCCGTCGCTCGCAAACGGGCTGCTCAGCCTCTGGCCCCTCCTCTACATTACCTTCAGCCCCGCCGCCGATCTCACGCCGGTTACGCTTTCTATGCTGGCGATGATGGGCGGCACGATCTTTCTCTGGCCCGGTCGCTACCCGATCTCCAAATCTGTGAACGAAAATGCCGCAGCGGCGACGGCGGACATGCCTCTACAACCTGGCGCCGGAATGGAATGGGCGGCACTTCTCGCCCGACAGCCGCTCGGTATGACGCTGACGGCAACGGTCGGCGCGCTCACCGTATCGCTCTGCCTCATAATCTACAGCCTTCAGCAGGGATATCCCATTGTCGATGCCACATTCATGTTTGCGGCGATCGTGGCGGCGGTTGCGGCCTTCGGCGCCGGCCGCCTGCATGCGGCCTGGGCAACGGTCCTATCGGCTCTCGTCGCCGTCGTCGGGGTTTCCGGCGTCCTGACCAACTGGATCGCCGGGATCGAAACAGGCGGCGCGGATGGAACCGTCAGCCTGCAAAGCATGGTGCTTTATGAAATGCTCGGCCTCGGCGCCCTCTTCGTGCTGATCGGCGCCTTTTTCCTCAGGCGATTTGCCGGGCGAGAAAAACCCTATGCCGCGCTTTGGAGCCTCGTCATGGCCGCGACGCCGCTGGCGATCGCCACCATCAGCTTCGTCAATTTCGGCAACTGGACGCTCGACTGGCTGCATGGGCTCTACGGCATCGGACTGGCTCTCGTGCTCATCGCGCTTGCGGAATGGCAAGATCGCCGCGACAACGAGGGGCCGAACCTGCCGACGAATATCCTTGCTGCCGGCTCTTTTGCCGCCGCCGTCTTCGCCCTGCATGCGCTTGCGCATCACGCCACTGTGACGATCCTGCTGCCGGTTCTCGGTATCGCCTATCTCTTGTCGGGACGCCTGCGCAACTGGCCCGTCCTGCCATGGGCGATGGTAGCCGCGCTGGTCATCGCCATGGGGCGCATCGCCTGGCAGCCGACGATCGTCGATCCGGCCGAGCTCGGCACGACCCCGGTCTTCAACATGCTGCTTGCCGGCTACGGCATACCGGCAGCCCTTGCCGTCCTTGCGGCCTTCATCACGCGCCATTCACCGAGCCTGCGGCTGCGCAATGCACTGCAGGCGCTCGCCTGCTTCCTCGCGCTGCTGACGATCGCGATCCTCGTACGCCATGCCATGAACGGCGGCGTCCTGAACGACGCGGCTCCCACACTCGGCGAACAGTCGATCTATACGCTGCTCGCAATCGGCGCTTCCGCGACGCTGATGGCGCTCGATCTGAGTGCCGCAAGCCCGGTCTTCCGTTATGGCAGCATGGCGCTCGGCGTCATTTCGGTCGCAATGATCCTCACTCTGCATCTGCTGGGCCTGAACCCGTTCATAACGGGCGAGAGCACGGGCGGTATCCCGCTCTTCAATCTGCTGCTGCTTGCCTATCTTCTGCCAGGTGTCGCCTATGGCGGATTGGCACTCTTTGCCCGCGACCGGCGACCTCTGCCCTATGTCAACATGCTGGCCGTCGCGGCAGCCATCATGGCCTTCGCGTGGGCGACATTGTCGGTGCGCCGCCTCTGGCAGGGAGAATATATTCCCTTCTGGAACGGCTTCATCCAGGGTGAGCTCTATTCCTATTCGGTCGTCTGGCTGCTGATCGGCATTGCGCTTCTTGGGCTTGGCGCCCGTTTCGAAGCGCGGAGCCTGCGCATCGCTTCGGCGGTGCTGGTCTTCATCGCCGTCGTCAAGGCCTTTCTCATCGACATGGCGAACCTGGAAGGCTTCCTGCGGGCGCTGTCCTTCATCGGCCTTGGTGCCGTCTTGATCGGCATCGGCCTGTTCTACCAAAAGATCCTGACGGCCAAGAAAACGACGGAGTGATTGCAGCGAATCCATTGGCCCGGTAGGACAACGGAACCTGCCCACAGATCAATCCGGAGCGACTGCCAACATGGACACCAACAAGACGGCGCGGGCTTTTGCCCCGTTCGAAGCACTGGCTGCGGAACTCATACCCCATGCTGCCGATGGCGACGATGGTTCGCACGATATCGCCCACATCCTGCGTGTCTTCCGCAATGCTATGGCCATTCAGGCCGAGGAAGGCGGCAATGCGCGGATTCTCGCGGCCAGCGTGCTGCTGCACGATTGCGTCGCCGTCGAAAAGAATTCGCCGCATCGCGCACAGGCCTCGCGGCTCGCAGCCGAGAAGGCTTCGGGCATCCTTCAACAACTCGGCTGGGCGGACGAGGATATAGCGGCTGCGGCGCATGCGATCACCACGCACAGTTTCTCGGCCAACCTGACGCCGGAAACGCTGGAAGCGAGGATCCTGCAGGATGCCGACCGGCTGGACGCGATCGGTATGGTTGGCGCTGCACGCTGCTTCTACATTGCCGGGCGTCTCGGTTCCGGTCTCTATGATCCCTTCGATCCTCTGGCGAGCGAACGACCGCTTGACGACAAGCGCTTCGCCATTGACCATTTCGAGACGAAGCTGTTCAAACTGGCGGACGGATTCCAGACCGAAACCGGCGCCAAGCTTGCCGAAGCACGGCACGACCGGCTGAAGACCGTGCTGGCAATGTTCATCGACGAAATCTGAGGGCTACCCATGCGCGTCAGCGATCTTTTCATCTATCCACTAAAGAGCGCACGCGGCATTGCCATTCCGTCGGCAGCCATCGACGCCTTCGGTCTCGCTGGTGATCGTCGTGCCATGCTGGTCGATCCCACAGGCAACTTCATCACCCAGCGCGAATTGCAGACACTGGCCCGGATCGACGTCCAGCCTGCGCCTTCCTATTTGCGCCTGAAGATGGAGGGCAAGTCCGACATCATCGTGCCACCGCCACATCCCGATAACCGCATGGATGTCGTCGTCTGGAAATCTGCAGTCAGCGCTTCCGTTGCCGACGACGAAACCAACAAGGCCCTGTCCGGGTGGCTGGAGCGCGAGGTCAGGATGGTGTTCTTCGACAGGCTTGCCAGGCGCGCCGCCAATCCGGAATGGGCCGGTAACGATGCGCCAGTCACCTTTACGGACGGATACCAAATCCTCATCACGACGACGGGCTCGCTGAAGGCGCTCAATGCCAATCTCGCCAGCCACAGCGAAGGTGCCGTCGGCATGGAGCGCTTCAGGCCGAATATCGTCATCGATATCGACGAGGAATGGCCGGAAGATCGCTGGGCGGCGATCGATATCGGCGGCATCCGCCTGGATCTCGTCAAGCCCTGTTCGCGTTGCGTCATGACGACGCAAGACCAGCAGACGGGCTCACGCGATGTGCCCAACCCCATGCCGGCCATGGGCCGCATCCGCATGTCGGCCGACCGGCGCGTCCCCGGTCCGCTCTTCGGCTGGAACGCCGTGCCGCGCGGCGAAGGCTCGGTGAAGATCGGCGATACGGTGACGATACTCGAAGAGCGGCCGGAAGGCTGGGCGCTGAAGCGGCGGTAGGAGCGCGGCTCCTGCGGTCAATCAGCCTTTGGCGATAAGACCTGGTGATGCCAGACCATCATCCAGCGACGCGACGGCCACCGCTTTCAATGCGGCTTGCATGAAGCCCTCACGCGCTGCGGCGATCTCTATGCCGCGCGGCTCGTAGACATGGCGATGCAGGAAGAAGCCGGTCAGGCGGAAAGCCTCGGAAAGGCTTTCCCTATCTGCGGCAACCATGGTTCCGGCCGCAAGAAACGGCGGCAAAGCGAGCATCTTGTCCGCCCAGGGCATACCGGCCGCACGGCAGACGGCTCGCCCACTTTTGGGCGATACGAAAGCCAGGTCCTCACGCACGCCGGTTGCCGCGCATTCGGTCAGATCGAGGCCGAAGCCGAGATCGTTCAGCACGGCAAGCTCGAAGCGGACGAAAAGCTCGCCGGCATCCGCAGGGTTCTGAAGATTCTCGAGAATAACATCGAGCGCATCGTAGAGATGCGGATGCGGATCACGCTCCGGCAGCAGCCGCAGCAATGCGGCCATCGCCTGCACGCCGTAGACGGCGGTCGCGGTTTCCATCAGCCGCGCGGCCCGCAGCGCGACCGGCTCCATGCGAAACTCCCCGAGATGTTCGTGCAGCCTGGCTCGCCAGGTCACCTCGACAAGGTTGCCGGCCTGCAGCACGGGCTGCATGGCGCGCGAACGCCCTGACCGCACCAGCCCCATATGACGGCCGCGGGCACGCGTCATCACTTCGGCGACGACACTGGTCTCGCCGAGGCGCTTTACGCCAAGGATGATCGCGTGGTCCTGCCACTGCATCGGTTCGATCGCCTCGAAAGATTTTTCGCGATTCGAGTTTAAGACAAATGGGTACGGCTGTCACATGGCCGAGGAGCCGCTGCCCGACAGTGTCTGGACGAAGAGGCGCATGGCCTGCTCATCGAACGGCTTGTTCAAAAGCGGCACATGCCGCAGATCCGGCGGAAAATCGAGCGTATCGGAATAGCCGCTGACGAAGCCGAAGGAGATGCCGCGCTTCATCAACAACCGGGCGAAGCCGAAGCTCGTCGACTCCCCAAGATTAACGTCCAGCATCGCAAAATCATAATGTTCGGAATGAACAGCGTTGACCGCCTGTTCCAGATTCGAAGCAATCTCAACATACTGTACCCCTACAAGGCGAAGAATTTCCTCGGCCTCCATGGCAATGATAAGATTGTCCTCGAGAATAAGGACGCGCTGAACCCTCATATCAACGCCATCCTTGCATGTGCGCGCCAGCCGGCGCTCCCCGTAAAAAGTCCCACATCTATCCCTCCGGTGCCAATCATCGGCCCGTGTTGAATGGATGGTATTTCCCATCCGCGCTGGCTCGGTCTCTTGCGACATGACCTCGCCTCCAAACCGCTTCGCACTTTTTGCACTGCGGTACTATGGGCTCGTCGACGTGCTCCAATCGCTTTTGCCGCCGGGGTTAGTAAAAGGTGAAACTGGTGGAAAAGTGACGGTGACAATAATCTATGCTGATACAGTTATCGCCGACATTTAAAAAAGACATGCCGTTTGCCTAAAAGGCCGAGCTTAGATGAAGGGGCGCTTGCCCGAATCAAAACCGTCCCAGCCTGCAAGTTCTGCAAGCCCCTCCCCATCCAGAACCTCGCAGCCCTTCTCCTGCCAAAGAAGCAACCCTCGAGCCGCCAGCTTTTTCAAAGTCTTATTGGTATGGACGACCGACAGGCCGAGTGTGTCGGCGACATGCTGCTGAGTGATAGGGATGACCTTGCTGCCGTTGAAAAGCCGCAGAGTGCTGGCGCGCTGATGCAGATATGCAATGAGATAAGCTGCTCGCTCCATCGCGGAGCGGCGGCCGATGCTCAGCAGATGCTCATCGAGAATCCGCTCCTCGCGCGATGCAATCCAGGTCAGATCATAGGCCAGCGAAGCATGAGAATTATAGAGCGTCATCAGCTCCGTGCGCTCGAAAACACAGAGCGATACTGGCGAGAGCGCTTCCGTCGAATGCTGCATCTCCCCCATGATCGACCCCTGCAATCCGATCAGATCGCCGGGCATCACGTAGTTCAGGATTTGGCGGCGGCCATCCTCCAGCGTCTTGTATCGGAAGCCCCAGCCGGAGAGGATGGTGAAAAGGTGAGCGCTATGCGCGCCTTCGAGGAAGATCGTGGCACCGGCATCGACAAGGAGCTCGCCCTTCTTGAAGCCGCTGATGAAATTCAGCTCGTCGCGCTCGAATTCTCGGAAATGCGGCAGGGATCTCAGCGGACATTGCTGGCAGGGCGTGCGTCGTCCATGCACCGTCGCTGCTGCCTTCGCCATGAAACACCCCTCAAGTTACGGCGGCAAACAGAATATGCCCAATAAGCCACTGTAATATTAAGCGTTGCAAGAACGCAAACTCTCGTCAATGCGGGAAGTCCAGCCCCATCTCCCGGAAGCGCTCAGGATCGTCACCCCAATTCTCGCGCACCTTAACGAAGAGAAACAGATGCACCGGCTGTTCCAGAATTTCGGAAAGTTCCTTGCGCGACGCGGTCGAGATCGCCTTGATCGTCTCACCGCCCTTGCCGAGCGCAATCTTCTTCTGGCTATCGCGCTCGACATAGATGACCTGCTCGATGCGCACCGAACCGTCCTTGCGCTCCTCCCACTTTTCCGTCTCGACATGCGAGGAATAGGGAAGCTCCTGATGCAGGCGCAGAAACAGCTTTTCGCGGGTGATTTCAGCCGCAAGCTGCCGCATCGGCAGGTCCGAAATCTGATCCTCGGGATAATACCACGGACCTTCCGGCAAGGTTTTCGCCAGATAGTCCATGACGTCGTCACAGCCAGAGCCATTCTCGGCCGAAATCATGAAGGTCTGATCGAAAGCGATCTTTTCGTTGGCGGCGGCGGCAAGCGCGAGCAGATCCTCGCGGCGGACACGATCGATCTTGTTCAGCACCAGGATCTTCGGCTGGGAAACTTCCTTCAGCCCTTCCAGGATGGCCTCGGCATCGCCGCGCAAACCGCGCTCGCTGTCGATCAGCAGCATGATGAGATCGGCATCCTTTGCCCCACCCCAGGCAGACGTTACCATGGCACGATCAAGCCTGCGGCGCGGCTTGAAAATGCCGGGCGTGTCCATGAAGACGATCTGCGCATTTTTGTGGATGGCGATGCCGCGCACGATCGCGCGCGTCGTCTGCACCTTGTGGCTTACGATCGAGACCTTCGCGCCGACGAGCCGGTTGACAAGCGTCGACTTGCCCGCATTGGTCGGGCCGATGAGAGCCACGAAGCCCGAATGCGTCGGGCCGATATGTTCAACCGCGCCGTCTTCGGCGGGCGTATCCTGCTGATTACTCATTTTTTTCGTCGTTCCCTAGAGCCGGATGATTTTAGGCCGAACCGACCTAAAATATGAATCCGCTCTAAAATCAAAGAAGTAGAGCATGATGCCGTCCAAAAACCGCTCACACTTTTCGGCACCATGCTCTAGCAGTCACTTCTCAGTCAACTGAGGCTGCCAAACACCTTCACGTTCCAGGATCCGCGTCGCGGCCATCTGCTCGGCCGCCCGCTTGGAACGTTCTATTCCCGTTTCGGGCGCCGTACCCGCCACTTCCACCGTCACCGTAAAGCGCGGATCATGATCCGGTCCACTGCGATCATCAACCCTGTAGATTGGGGTGACGCCGAATTTCGCATGCGCCCATTCCTGCAATTCCGTCTTGGCGTCTCGCCTTGCGCCGTCGGGCCGAATGGCGCGGCGCTCCCAAAACCGCAAGATGAAAGCTCGGGCGACTTCAAGGCCGCCATCCAGATAGAGCGCGGCAATCAGGCTTTCGACGACATCGGCGCGCACGTTCAGCATGCGCTTACCCGTCAGCTTCTTCACATCCGCGCCGGTGCGGATATAGAGATGCAGCTCCATCTCGTCGGCGACCTCGGCGCAGGTTTCGGCGCTGACGAGCTGGTTGAGGCGCACCGAAAGCTCGCCTTCCGTCGCCGTGCCGAAAGTCTTGAACAGCAGCTCGGCAATGCACAAGCCAAGAACCCGGTCGCCGAGAAACTCCAGCCGCTCATAGTTGCCCGTCTTGTGTGTGCGGGCGCTCGCATGCGTCAGCGCCCGGTCGAGACGCTCCTTTTCGGCGAATTCGTGGCCTATAACGACCTCAAGCCTGGCACGATCCGCCTGGGAGAGCGTCAACACCTTCGTCATTCGACAACCTTGAAGAGGCGATCCCAACGCATGTTGGTCGGCCATTTCCAGACCTCGCGGAACGAGGTGTCGTGACCCAGCGAGAAGAAGATCACGCTTGCACGGCCGATGAGGTTTTCGGCGGGCACATAACCGACATCGAAACGGCTATCGTCGGAATTGTCGCGATTGTCGCCCATCATGAAGTAATGGCCGGCCGGCACGACATATTCCTGGGTGTTGTCGCCGCGGGAGTTCGGCGAAAGGTCCAGCGTGTCATAGACCTTGCCCGTATCCGACAGACGCTCGCTATAAACAGGGATGTTGTCACCCGGTTCCTGGCTGTAATCCGACGAGAAGGTGCCGTGCGGCTCACGCGGAACAGCCTGACCGTTGATATAGAGAATGTCGTTCTTGACCTGGATACGGTCGCCCGGCAGACCGATGACGCGCTTGATGTAATCGACATCCGGATTCGGCGGGAAACGGAAAACCACGACGTCGCCGCGCTTCGGCTCGCTGCCGAAGATGCGGCCGCTGAACAGATCCGGCGAGAACGGCAGCGAATATTTCGAATAACCGTAAGCGAACTTGTTGACGAAGATGTAGTCGCCGACAAGAAGCGTCGGCATCATCGAGCCGGACGGAATGGTGAATGGCTGAAAGAGAACCGTGCGGATGATCATGGCCAGGACGAGCGCCTGGACGATGACCTTGATGTTTTCCCACAGGGCGTTCTGCTGTTTTACGGCTTTCTCGGACACGCAGTCTTATTCCTTCTTCGCACCCCACCGGCGCAACTTGCATTCAGGCTCTCTCTACTCGCTTCAAATCACGGCGGCAATGCCGGGAGCGCCAAAAGCGTCATATGGCTGTGATTCAGCCGTCCATCGGCAGCGCCTCGATGATCACGAAGGCCTGCGCAAGAGGAAAATCATCCGTTATCGTCAAATGAATGGCGGCGCGGTGATTTGTCGGCAGCATCGAAGCCAGTCTTTCTGCAGCACCGCCGGTCAATTGCATGGTCGGCTTGCCGCTCGGCAGATTGACGACGCCCATGTCGCGCCAGAAGACGCCCTGTGCCAGGCCGGTGCCCAGCGCCTTGGAACAGGCTTCCTTCGCGGCAAAGCGCTTGGCATAGGATGCCGCCCTGTTTTTGCGGCCTTCGGATTTGGCGCGCTCGATGCCGGTAAAGCAGCGTTCGATGAACCGTGCGCCGAAACGTTCGATCGTCTTCTCCACCCGGCGGATGTCGATGAGATCGCTGCCTATGCCGATGATCATGAATGGCCCTCCTGGCGGCCTGGACGATGTCAGGCTCGTCAGACGCTCGATGCGTTCTCGGCTAGCGCCAGACGCTCGCGGGCGCGCTCCATCAAGCGCTCCTTACGGCGCGCCTTGAAGGTCTTCACACCGTAATAGGTGAGCGCATAGACGATGACGCCGGTGACGATCGCAGGCGGAATGCCGCCGATCAGCATCGGCTTCAAAACCGGGTCCCAGATTTGCGAGAGATCGCCCTTATGCCACAGCGCCGGCAGATCGATGCTGCCGCCCTGCCCGCCGCTGTCGCGCGACAAGATCAGATGACCGATTTCCCAGGTGAGCGCCCAGATGAAGGGATAGGTTATGGGATTGCCGGCGGCCAGGCAGCCGAGCGCGGAAGCAATGACATTGCCGCCGACCAGATAGGCGATGATGATCGCCATGACGAAATGCACGCCGATGAAGGGCGTCCATGACACGACGATACCGGCTGCAAAGCCGGCCGCAACCGAATGCGGCGAAGCGGCAAGGCGAACGAGGCGCTTGCCGAAATATTGGAACGAACGGACGAAACCCTTGCGGGGCCAAAGGTGCTCCCGCAGTTTTTCCTTGAATGTCAGTGGTTTTCGGCGACGAAATAGCATGCGGCTTATCTAGTGCAATGGGGGCCGTCGTGACAAGGGCGGCCAAACTGTCACGCACTGATTAAGAACCGAAAGTGCGGCCCTTTTTTGGAACGTCGCCTGCTCAGGATGCAGAAAACGGACATTCCCTTCATTCGCCGGCAACAATCCCTCAAGTTCGGGATACTCCCAAGGGCGCAACAACGACGCGCCCCTCCTGGCCTTTCAAGTATTAACAGCGATTAACGCGTGCGGAACAGACCGCGATCGACCTGACGCTGACGATATTCAAGGTCAAAACGGTCATGCGAGCCGTTCAGATAAGCCATTTCGCGTTCTTCAACACTCGGAACACGCAGGGCACGGGCGATTTTCTTGATCGGGGTAAACATTGTCTTCTCTCATCTCAGTTTCGTTTCTTCGATGATCAAAAGATAGGCTCGAGAGAGGTTAATTACCACCGCTCTAAAATATACGCAGCCATGCACCAAATGCATATCTACCCGGAAAGACGCTCGATTTTGGTCATGAAATGATCACAAAATATGCAGACTGCATCGGATCGACAGCGACGCCATGTGGCGTCACTCGTAGAGACGCTTTACGGTCGCGATGCAATCGAGCTCCTTGAGCTGCACCAGAAGCTGGTTGAGCTGACGCAGATCCCAGACCTCGACATCCAGCGCCATCTCGGTGAAGTCAGCTGCGACACGAACCGTGTTGAGCACGCGGATATTGACGTCCACGTCCGCGACTGTCTGCGCCACCTTGGCCAGCGTGCCCGGCTCGTTCAGCGCATTGATGAGGATGCGTGCGGCAAAACGGGACTTGTTGGCCTCGTCCAGATCCCAGCGCACATCGATCCAGCGTTCCGGCTCGTCATCGAACCGCTGCAGAACCGGCGACTGGATCGGATATATGGTGATGCCCTTGCCCTTTTCCATGATGCCGACGATACGGTCGCCCGGAACGGCGCCGGTCGATGCGAAATGCACCTCGACATTAGCCGAAATGCCGCGGATCGGCGGCGCATCGATATCGGCGCCGTCGGAAACCTCGGCCTTGTTCTTGCCGGGGATCTTGAAGATCATGCCGGAGGCGCTGCGGACGTTGAACCAGCCCTCGTCGCCGGCCGGCTTCACGGTGACGCGCTCGTCCTGATGATCCGGATAGACCGCGCGCAGTACGTCGAGCGACGACATCTCCCCTCGCCCGACGGCGGCGATCGCGTCCTCCACGTCCTTCTGGCCGAGGCGATGGAGAGCCGGCTTCAGCGCATCGCGCGAGAAGACCTTGCCGGCACGCTCGAAGGTGCGCTCCAGAATGCGGTGGCCAAGGCCGGCATATTGTTTGCGGATGGCAAGGCGGGTCGCGCGGCGAATGGCGGCGCGCGCCTTTCCGGTGACCACGATTTCCTCCCAGGCGGCCGGCGGCACCTGCACGCCGGAGCGGATGATCTCGACTTCATCGCCGTTGTTCAGACGCGTCACCAGCGGCATGATGCGGCCGTTGATCTTGGCGCCGACGGTCGTATCGCCGATATTGGTATGGACCGCATAGGCAAAGTCGATCGGCGTCGCGCCGCGCGGCAGGGCGATCAGCTTGCCCTTGGGCGTGAAGCAGAAGACCTGGTCCTGGAACAGTTCGAGCTTTGTGTGCTCGAGGAACTCTTCCGGACTGTCGCCTTCGGCCAGCGCCTCGATGGTATGACGCAGCCAGGAATAGGCGTTGCTTTCCCGCGAGAGCAATTCACCGTCACCATTGGCGCTGGCACCGTCCTTGTAGAGCGTATGGGCGGCGATGCCGAATTCGGCGATCTCATGCATGCGCTTGGTGCGGATCTGCAGCTCGATGCGCTGACTGGAAGGACCGACGATCGTCGTGTGCAGAGAACGATAGTCGTTCTGCTTCGGCGTCGAGATATAATCCTTGAAGCGGCCGGGCACAACACGCCAGCGGGTATGCACGATGCCGAGCGCCCTGTAGCAGGACGGAATGTCATCGACGAGGAGGCGGAAACCGTAGACATCGGAAAGCTGCTCGAAGGACAGCGACTTCGACTGCATCTTGCGGAAGACCGAATAAGGCTTCTTCAGCCGGCCCTTGACCATGGCATTGGCAAGGCCATTGGCAACAAGCAGGTCGCGCAGCTCGGTTTCGATCTTCTTGACGAGACCCTCGTTGCGCCGCGAGAGCTCCTCGAGACGTTTGGTGACGGTTTCATGCGCCTCCGGGTTGATATGGCGGAAGGAAAGCTCTTCGAGCTCCTCGCGCATGTCCTGCATGCCCATGCGGCCGGCAAGCGGCGCATAGATTTCCATCGTCTCTTCGGAAATACGGGCGCGCTTTTCCGGCGACATATGATCGAGCGTGCGCATATTGTGCAGGCGGTCGGCGAGCTTGACCAGAAGCACGCGCACATCGTCGGAAATGGCGAGCAGCAGCTTGCGCAGGTTTTCCGCCTGCTTCGCCTTCTTGGTGACCAGATCGAGCTTCTTAATCTTCGTCAGGCCTTCGACCAGACGGCCGATATCCTCGCCGAAAAGTTCGTCGATTTCGGCGCGCGTCGCCGTCGTATCCTCGATCGTGTCATGGAGAAGAGCGACCGCGATGGTCGATTCATCCAGACGCATGTCCGTCAGGATGGCAGCAACTTCGAGAGGATGGGAAATATAGGGATCGCCGCTGGCACGTTTCTGCTGGCCATGCTTCTGCATCGCATAGACATAGGCCTTGTTGAGGAGAGCTTCGTTGGCATCGGGCTTGTATTTCTGCACGCGCTCGACAAGCTCGTATTGCCGCATCATTCCAAAGCTACTCCAGCAAAAACAAAAGCGCGCCAGTCAGCTGACCGGCGCACGCATCTTGCCATCATATCGCTCCTGCCCGGAGCATCAAGATCAACGATCAGTAATCGTCGCTTTTTTCCGGCGGAACAAGACCTTCGATACCCGCCAGAAGCTCTTCTTCCGACATCTGATCGAAAGTAACGGTTTCCGGCAGATCTTCTTCCTCTTCGCTAGTGGCGGAAGCGCCGGCCGCCAGAAGGCTTGCCGGATCGGGCTCGGGCTCATCCACTTCGACATGCTTCTGCAGCGAATGGATCAGGTCTTCCTTGAGGTCGTCCGGCGACAGCGTCTCGTCGGCGATTTCGCGCAGAGCAACGACCGGGTTCTTGTCGTTGTCGCGGTCGATCGTGATCGAGGAGCCCTGCGAAATCAGGCGGGCGCGATGGCTGGCGAGCAGCACGAGCTCGAACCGGTTCTCTACTTTATCAATGCAATCTTCTACTGTGACACGGGCCATTGCCTGTCCTTTGCGGTCGTGATGTCGTCATCATGTCTCGGAGTAGCACGCCGATACAAGCAAACGATGGCAAATTCAAGTTTTTCCTGTTTGAGCGTCTTTTCACCCTTCGTGAAAGTGTTAAAATTCTCCTAGACAAACGATGATTTCTACCTTTGGTTGCTTGGAATATTGCATTTCGTGCCCTAAATCTCGATTATATGAATAATTCATAAAGTACTACGAATTATTCTGCAGCGGCCCACAAGGCATTGTTTTAGCTGACTTTGAATGAAGTGATTACGTTTTTATAACAGTGGATATGTAAGCGATGTTTGACCCACGCGAAAAAATTGCACTCTTTATCGACGGCGCCAATCTTTACGCTGCATCCAAGAGCCTCGGTTTCGATATCGATTACCGCAAGCTCCTGAAGGCATTTCAAAAGCGCGGATATCTGCTGCGCGCCTATTACTACACCGCCCTCATCGAGGATCAGGAATATTCCTCCATCCGTCCGCTGATCGACTGGCTCGATTATAACGGCTACAAGGTCGTCACCAAGCCGGCCAAAGAATTCACGGACTCCATGGGGCGCCGCAAGATCAAGGGCAACATGGACATCGAGCTGGCGATCGATGCCATGGAGCAATCCGAGACCGTCGATCATCTGGTGATCTTTTCCGGCGACGGCGACTTCACGACCTTGGTGGAGGCCCTGCAGCGCCGCGGCCGCAAGGTTTCGGTCATCTCGACCATGTCGACACAGCCGCCGATGATCGCCGACGACCTGCGCCGCCAAGCCGACCATTTCATCGATCTCGTATCGCTGAAGGCGGAAATCGGCCGCGAAGTCTCGGAACGCCCTGCCCGGACTGTGGAAGCTAGTCATGCCCCGGCGGATACCGAGGAATAATTTGGGGCTGCATCTGAGAAGTTAGGTTTGCCGCAGCGGAATCATTTCGCCTTAGCCGCGGCAGCCGGCCCTCGCTAAGGCATACTGAGCTTGCCGAAGGGGGTTCGTCGCTGCAATCGACTAAGGGGCGGCTGCGTTGCCCAGGGATAGTTGCGCACGACGGACGCGTTTTGCGTTCGCCGCAACAGCCGGCCCTTCGCTGAGGCTCAGGGCGTTCGTCGCTGCAATCGACTAAGGGGCGGCTGCGTTGCCCAGGGATAGTTGCGCACGACGGACGCCTTTTGCGTTCGCCGCAACAGCCGGCCCTTCGCTAAGGCTCAGGGCGTTCGTCGCTGCAATCGATTCACTGGATCGATTGCTCGGGCTTCGCCCGATCGCTCCTCACCCTCACCCGTTGTCTTTGAGCAGCCGGCTCTTCTGCCGGTTCCAGTCGCGTTCCTTTTCGGATTCGCGCTTGTCGTGGAGTTTTTTGCCCTTGGCGAGAGCCAATTCCAGCTTCGCACGGCCGCTGTCGTTGAAATAGATCTTCAGCGGCACCAGCGTCATGCCCTCACGGTTGATGGCTGAACGCAGCCTGCCGATTTCGCGGCCGGAAAGCAGCAGCTTGCGGCGGCGGCGCGGCTCGTGATTGAAACGGTTGGCCTGCAGATATTCCGGCAGATAGGAGTTGATCAGCCAGATCTCGCCGTCCTCATCCGAAGCGTAGGATTCGGCGATATTGGCCTTGCCCTCGCGCAGCGACTTGACCTCCGTGCCCTTCAGCACGAGGCCTGCCTCATAAGTATCGATGATCTCGTAGTTGAAGCGGGCCTTGCGGTTCTCGGCCACAATCTTTTTTACCACGCGCTGGCTGCCTTTGGGTGCCATGTTTCTTCTTCTTTTCTTAGATCATACCGGCAGCGGCCGGAGGCGCGCCAAGTTCCAGACCCCTAAATAAGCGAGACCGCCCTCCTTGTGAAGAGAGCGGTCCGGCGGAGTTTCGGCAACGGGCACGCGATGACTTCAGTTCAGGGGCCTTCAGTTCAGCAGGCCAGCATGGCGCAGGCCGGCATCGATCGCAGCTTCCGTGCCCGGCTCCAGGATCGACAAGAGCGGGGAACGCACATTGCGGCTCATGCGGCCAAGGCGGGAAAGACCGTACTTGGCGCCGCAAACGCCGGGCTCCAGGAAAATCGCCTTGTGCAGCGGCATAAGGCGGTCCTGATATTCCAGAGCCTTTGCATAGTCACCGGCAAGTGTCGCCGCCTGGAATTCGGCGCACAGGCGCGGCGCGACATTGGCCGTGACAGAGATGCAGCCGACGCCGCCATGGGCATTGAAGCCGAGCGCGGTGGCATCTTCGCCGGAAAGCTGGCGGAAATCGCGGCCGCAGCTGATGCGCTGCTCGGAAACGCGCTCGATCTTGCCCGTCGCATCCTTCACGCCGACGATATTGCTGTAGGCTTTGGCGAGCGCGCCCATCGTTTCCGGCGTCATGTCGACGACCGATCGGCCGGGAATGTTGTAGATGTAGATCGGCAGCTTCACGGCTTCCGCAACGGCGGCGAAATGGGCGTAAAGCCCCTTCTGGGTCGGCTTGTTGTAATAGGGCGTGACGACCAGAACCGCATTCGCGCCGACCTTTTCGGCATGCTGTGCCAGCTCGATCGCCTCGCGGGTATTGTTCGACCCCGCTCCCGCCATGACAGGGACGCGCTTGTTCGCAATCTCGATGCAGAGTTCGACGACGCGCTTGTGCTCATCATGCGACAGGGTCGGAGATTCGCCCGTCGTTCCCACCGGCACCAATCCGCTGCTGCCCTCTTTTATCTGCCAGTCGACATGCGAAGCGAAAGAAGCCTCATCCACCTTGCCGGCGTCTGTGAATGGCGTAACGAGTGCGGGAATGGATCCCTGGAACATGCAAGTCTCCTAGCGGCGCGGCATCCATGCTTCAGCCGCAATCCATGGTTATGAATCCGCGCACCATAAAGCGCCGGCTTGGCCGCGACAAGCACGCTTTGAATGGTGAAGGGCAGTTTCCGATATCATAATTGATTGAAATTCGGACCACCGGTAAGGTTTCGTTAATATTGCATTTGGCAAATGAGAGGGGCCTGTTTGTTTTGTGAGTAGCCGGATGAAGAGACCCATCATGATCTGGACCGCTGTGGGCTTGGCGGTCGCGTGGGGCACGCTTGCCTCGCAGCTTCCCGGCCAGCAGGCATCGACACCCGCCGGCGCCGACGTTGCCTTGGCGACGGACCCGATGAACACGGCCGCAATCCGGGGCAGCGGCGCCATCGCGCCTGTCAGCGGAGACCTGAAAGCCGGCCTTGACGCCCTTTCCAACAAGAACCCGATGCAGGCCCTTGCCATCCGCAACGGCATGGGTGACGGCACGCTCGATCGCCATATCCTGACCTGGGCGATCGCGACTTCGGGCCAGCCGGGCATTCCCTCCGGCGAGATTGCCGCCGCCGCCCGCGAGCTTGCGGGCTGGCCGGGACTCGGCAGCCTGCGTGCCAATTCCGAGCGGGCGCTCTACAATGAAAATCCGGCGACGGATCAAGTTCTCGCGGCGTTCGGCAACACGCAGCCGGAGACTGCGGAAGGCGCCATTATCCTCTCGCGCGCATACATGGCGCGCGGCGCTTCCGCACAGGCCGGCAGGCTGATCCGCAAGATCTGGCGCGACGAGCCGCTCGACAAATCTCTCGAGGACAAGATCCTCGCGGAATTTCCGAACCTGCTTTCGCCTGCCGATCACAAGGCGCGCATGGACTATCTGCTTTATCGCGACCGGACCGCGCAGGCCAAACGCTTCGGCGACCTCGGCAGGGCGCAATCGCTCTACAAGGCGTGGGCGGCGGTCAATGATCGCTCGCCGAAAGCCGACGCGCTGATCGCAGGCGTCGATACGCAATGGCGCAAGGACCCTGCCTATCTCTTCATGCGGATCGAAAACCTGCGCCGCCAGAACAGATATGACGAGGCTGCCAATCTTCTGGCGCAGATGCCGCGTGATCGCAGCCTGCTCGTCAGCCCCGGCGCATGGTGGGGTGAGCAGCGCATCGTCAGCCGAGGCCTGGTGGATCAGGGCGACTTCAAGGATGCCTATCGTGTCGTCGACGCGAGCGTCGCGGAAAGCCCACAGGATATCGGCGAGGCCGAATTTCATGCGGGCTGGTACGCGCTGCGCGGCCTGCAGGACGGTATGAACGCGGCGACCCATTTCCGCAAGATCCTGCAGGTTTCGAACGGGCCGATCTCGCAATCGCGCGGCTGGTACTGGTTAGGCCGGTCAGCAGAGGCAGGTGGCCCGGGCAAGGCGACCGATTTCTATGCGAAGGCCGCCGCCTATCCGAGCACGTTCTACGGCCAGCTTGCCGCCGAGAAGCTCGGACGCCGCACCTTGAACGTTACCTATCCCTCTCCCTCATCCGATGATAGGCAGCGCTTCCAAGGGCGCGAGGCCGTTCAAGCGATCTCGCGGCTTGAGGCGGCAGGTCACGGCTGGCGTGCCGAAGCGCTCTATCGCGCCCTGGCAAAACAGCTGGATAGTCCCGGCGAAATCGCCATGCTGGCCGCGCGGGCTGAGCGCTCCGGCAACCATCAGCTTTCGCTGCAGGTCGGCAAGATCGCCTATGGGCGCGGTATCGACGTCGCCGCACTCGCTTTCCCGATCGGCGTCATTCCGGACAATGCCAATATTTCCGGCTCCGGCAAGGCGCTCGCCTATGCCATTGCCCGGCAGGAGAGCGCTTTCAATCCGGCCGCCATTTCCTCGGCCAACGCGCGGGGCCTGCTGCAACTGCTGCCGAAGACGGCAAAGGCGGTCGCCGGCCGGCACGGCATGGCCTACTCCGCCGACAAGCTGACGCAGGATGCCGGCTACAATGCCACGCTCGGCGCCCACTATCTCGGCGAGCAGATCGATGCGTTCGGTGGGTCCTACATTCTCACCTTCGTCGCCTACAATGCGGGGCCGAACAAGGTGCCGGAATGGATCGCCCGCTATGGCGACCCGCGCGGCAAGTCGCTTGACGACGTGATCGACTGGATCGAGCGCATTCCCTTCCCCGAAACCCGCAACTATGTGCAGCGAGTCATGGAAAACTACCAGGTCTACAAGGTGCGGCTGGGACAGAAGACCGACATCATACACGATCTGGTCGACGGCCGAGGCTAAAACGTGCCATGGCAGCAAGGCCGCAACATTGCGCCGCATGACCTGCTTTCGGCGATAGCTGCGGTTGTGTCGGCTGCGGAAATGACGTTACATCCCCCGCAATATCGGAAGCACGAGGGATGACGCATGGGCAGCGACGACGAAAGCGGTTTCCTTGCCAAGGCCATTCGGGCCGAGGACGGCCTGAAGCTCCATGTGCGCGATTATGCCGGTAACGGGACCGCTGCGCTCACCGGGTTGCCGATCATCTGCCTGCCCGGCCTGACGCGCAATTCGCGGGACTTTCATCAACTGGCGCTGCTTCTTTCGCGGGATGCTGCCGCGCCGCGCAGGGTGATCACGCTCGATGCCCGCGGGCGCGGCTCGTCCGAATGGGATAAGGACAAAACCCGCTACAATCTTGCCGTGGAAGCGCAGGATGTCCTGACGGTCTGCTCGGCGCTCGATATTCGGCAGGCCATCTTCGTCGGCACCTCGCGCGGCGGGCTGGTTTTGCATGTGCTTGCGGGCAGCCGGCCTGACATCCTCAAGGCAGTCATTCTCAACGATATCGGCCCCGTCCTGGAAAAGATCGGGCTGGCGGATATTCGTGATTATCTCAATCGTGACAGAAAACCGGCCGACTGGACTGATGCGGCCGCAATCCTGCGGGAGAATCACGGCAGCGCCTTCACCGCGCTTAGCGAAGACGACTGGCAGGATATGGCGCGGGCGATCTATGCTTTTTCCGGCGGCAAGCCTATTGCCGATTATGACCCCGCCATCGCCGTCCAGATGCAATCGCTCGATCTCGAGGCGCCGATCCCCGACCTGTGGCAGCAGTTCCAGGGCTTCCAAGACATCCCGCTGATGGTGATTCGCGGCGAAAACTCCAAGCTTCTCACGCAGGCCACGACCGACGAGATGGCAAGACGCCATCCAGGCACGGTCGTCAAGATCGCAACGGGGCAAGGGCATGCGCCCCTTCTTCATTTCGGCGATATTCCGGAGGCAATCCGGCGCTTCATCTCGAGGCTTTGACAGCGGGCGGTCAAGGCACCCGATACCAGCACGACATGAAAAAAGGCCCCGTTCCGGCGAAGAACGGGGCCTTGCTCTTCCGATCGGAAGATCTGTCAAATACGATTCGGCGGACCGAATTAGAAGCTGCGCTGGAAGCGCAGGATACCAGCCCATTGATCCTGGTTCACAGAATCGAAGTTGGTGTAGGTGACTTCCGGCTCGATGAGCAGGTTCTTGACCGGGTTCCACTTGACGTTCGTGGTGGCTTCGAAAATCTTCGAGTCGGTGTAGGCGAGCTGGAGGTTCCACTTCAGCTTGTCGTTGATCGGAACGCCAACGCCGCCCCAGACAGCCCAGTCACCCCAGCCGCAGAGATCACCACGGCCAGCCGGGCAAGCAGATGCGTTCAGGTTCGAACCGGCATATTGGTTGAGCTTGGAGCCATCGGTGTTCCAGCCGCCCATCAAGAAGGCCGTGAGGAAACCGAAGTCCGCGTCGATACGAGCCTTGACAGCACCTTCTTCGACGATCGAGTCGTAACCGCCGACGACCTTGAAGCCAAAGTTGCCAGCCTTATAGCCAACACCAGCTACAACGTTCGGAGCGTAGTGATTGGCTTTCGACTGAACCCAGGCGCCGCCGTAGGAAGACGCATCCGAACCGGAATTGCTGTCTTCGAGCGAGACTACAGCCGAGAAGCCGTTGCCGGCATCATACTTGTAAGTCAACTGGTTGAGTTCGTACGGGCCGTCATAGATCACGTCGTCGTTGATGACGTCGCCAGCATAGCCGGCGAACAGGTTGTACTGCGAGTCCTGCTTACCGACGAGGAAGCCGCCGAGGCTGATGTTAGCCCAGAGCAGCTTAGTGGTCGTGGCGTTGCCGTCGTTCCAGTCGAAACGGTAGACGGTGTTGGTCTTGAGCGGACCGTATTCGGTGTCAGATGCCGTGTCGATGCTCAGCTGAGCGCGGGTATGCCAATACGTGCCGCGGTCGCCGCCAGGGCCTGGATTGTAGGCATTGTACCAGCCGCCTTCGGTACGGACCATGCCGCCGATCTTGAGGCAGGTTTCGGTGCCCGGGATGAAGAAGTAGCCTGCACCATAAGCGTCGCAGATGCGAACGTATTCCATCGGCTCCGGCTCAGCAGCGACGATAGCGTCAGCAGCATGAGCACCGGATACTGCTGCCAGCGCAGCAGCGGAGCCAAGAAGAAGGCTCTTGATGTTCATAGTAACTCCAGTTCCAATATCGATTAGGTATGACAACTCACGTCGAGAAGATCGACATGCCCTACCCCACCTGGTTTTAATGTTGACCCCTGATCTGGGAGAACCAAGACGACGAAGTCTTGTTTCCGATTTGGAACCTACAGATCGTTTTTTTCAGAACAATATCAGAGGTAAACTATGATCATTTGTGACGCGTGTTTCAAAAAGTGCGTTGCACAAAAATCACGTCGCAAAACTGTCATATCGCCGGCATGCCAACAGCCGAAATCTACTCGATATTACTTCGAAAAATACACAACTTAAGGCAAATTATTTGCAGAGAAAGATGCGGCATACTAAGAACCGTGATTCATCCTGCCAATTCCAATAAACAGAAAGCCCGGCCATTGGCCGGGCTTTCCGTCACCGTAGTGAAAATCAGATAGACCGAAGTCGATCAGATTAGAACGAACGCTGGAAGCGGAGGATACCTGCCCACTGATCTTCCTTGATGGAGTCCCAGTTGGTGTAGGAAACTTCCGGCATAACCAGAAGGTTCTTGACCGGATTCCACTTGACGTTCGTCGTAGCAGCGAAGATCTTGGAGTCGGTGTAGGCGAGCTGCAGGTTCCACTTCAGCTTTTCGTTGATCGGAACGCCAACGCCGCCCCAAACAGCCCAGTCGCCCCAGCCGATACCGCTTGCATCGCCACCGCCGTTTGCACCGGCATACTTGTTGAGCTTGGAGCCGTCGGTGTTCCAGCCGCCCATCAAGAAGGCCGAGAATACGCCGAAGTCGGCATCGACACGAGCCTTGATGGCGCCTTCTTCAACGATCGAGTCGTAACCGCCGACGACCTTGAAGCTCCATGCACCAGCCTTGTAGCCAGCACCGGCAACGACGTCAGGAGCGTAGTGGTTGTGGCTGTCTTCGCCGTTGGCGCCGGTAGCACCGGTGCCGGAATTGGTGTCTTCAACCGAGATCACAGCCGTGAAGCCGTTGCCGGCGTCGTAGTTGTAGGTCAACTGGTTCAGTTCGTACGGGCCGTCATAGATCACGTCGTCGTTGATGACGTCGCCGGCATAACCGGTGAAGACGTTGAACTGCGAGTCTTCCTTACCAACGAGGAAGCCGCCGAGGCTGATGCTGGCGTGCAGCAGGTTGGTCTTGGTGGCGTTGCCGTCGTTCCAGTCCCAACGAATTTCGGTGTTGGTCTTCAGCGGACCGTATTCGGTGTCCGAAGCCGTCTGCAGCTGCAGCTCAGCGCGGGTGTGCCACTTGGTGCCGAAGTGAGTGTTCGGGTTGTAGGGGTCGAACCACTGACCTTCGGTACGAACCTTACCGCCGATCTTGAGGCAGGTTTCCGTGCCCGGGATGAAGAAGTAACCAGCACCGTAGGCGTCGCAAATGCGAACGTATTCCAGCGGCTCAGGCTCAGCAGCGACGATTGCGTCAGCTGCGTGAGCACCGGAAACTGCTGCCAGTGCAGCAGCGGAGCCGAGAAGAAGGCTCTTGATGTTCATATTGACCTCCAGTCAAAGTTTTATATCGAGAATGAGAACTACCCGAAGGTATTCCCTGTCCCATCCTCGCGTTTCAAGAAGTGGACGATCAATCGCCCTCGCTTCCGAGAGTGAAAATACAAGACGCGGCCTGTCACGCAATCGACATCTTCTCGGAAAGGGGGATTTGCGTAAGCCTTCCGCAATTCCTGTTGCTGAAAGGACACAAGTCGGCAACCGGGCGGCCGCATTTATTTAGACTTCGTTAAGAAACCTCTTAATCTACCGGTACTTACGCGAACTTCCAAAATGGCCCCAGTCGGCCGGAAAAAGGCAGCCAAATGGCCATTCGATGGCTGAGCGGCCAAGTTTTGTGCGGTTTGGCAAGCTCTTTCCGACGCTTGCCTTCCTTTGTCGCGAGATGAGCAGCTGCCGATGAGTTCGACCCGCGTCCCAAAACGAAGCAGGGACGCGGGTGATTCCGACATGAGCGATTCGGACAGCTGCGACTGACATGAGCAAGGACGTATCGCCAAGGGCAAACGCGCGCCGAACCATCATGTCCTTCGATAGAGGATCATTCCGGCGTGATGGAGCACTCCATCGATAAAGTCACCGTCGGCGGTGAAGCCGGTATCATCCCAATAGTCGATATGATCGTTCGTCACGATGTAGCGTCCCTGATAGGCACGTTCACGGCTGCCCCGCGCCTCTATGTAGCGGCCATTCGGCAGGAGCTCATGGCGAATATGGTTATTGGCCGTTGTCCACATGCCGACGTAAGAGTTTGTCAGTTTCTTCATTTTGATTCGATCCTCAGAAAATGTCGGCGAGGCGAGCGGGATGCCCGCCGGGATAAGAATGGCGGCGAATCAATGTGCCGCCCGCGTCGGGCGCACGACGATCTCATTGACATCGACATCATCGGGCTGTTCGATCGCGAAGCGCACCGCCCGACCGATGGCATCCGGGGTCAAGGCAATGGCTCGATAGGACTTCATCGCTTCAGCCGCGACTGGGTCCGTGATCGTATCGGCCAGTTCGCTCTCGACGACGCCAGGATGAATACAGGTGACCCGGATATCGCGGCACTCCTGGCGCAGCCCATCGGAGATTGCCCGAACGGCGTACTTGGTCGCACAGTAGACCGCGGCGGTCGGAGAGACTGCAAGCGCCCCGATCGAAGCGATATTGATGATGTGACCAGAGCCGCGCGCTGTCATTTCCGGCAGGACGGCAGCAACACCATGAAGCACGCCTTTGATGTTGACGTCGACCATCCTGTCCCATTCCTCGATTTTCATCGAGGTCATCAGAGAAAGCGGCATGATACCGGCGTTGTTGACGATCACATCGATGCTTCCCCAGGCCAGGCGCGCCGCATCTGCAAAGGCAGCAACGTCAGCCCTGTCGGTTACATCGAGCTGACGGGTCATCACCGCGCCGCCCATTTCTCGGAAAATGGCCGCCAATGCTTCCAATCTGTCAAGGCGCCTCGCGCCAAGCATGACCCTTGCGCCGGCGGAGGCGAGTTCGCGGGCGATGCCAGCGCCGATGCCGCTGGAGGCACCCGTGATGAGAATGACTTTATCGATAGGCATGTGACCACTCCTTGCTATGTGAACGGTTCTCCGCTGGAACCGGCTGCAAGGAGGATACAGAGCTTCATTGTCGTGATAAGGCATCAATTCAATAACAGCTTGGAAAGCAGAAATTACCAATGTGGCCCGATCTTAATGCTCTCTCCGTGTTTATTCTCGTCGCACAGGAGCGAAATTTTCGCGCTGCGGCCGATAGGCTCGGCGTTACACGCTCAGCGGTCAGCCAGACCATCCGGCGATTGGAGGAGAGCATGGGCATTGCGCTGGTGCAGCGCACAACCCGCAGTGTCAGCCTGACGGAGGCTGGCGAACGGCTTTATGCAGACGTGGAGCCGGCGGTATCGGACATACGCACAGCAATGGAAAAGACGGATACGTTGCGGAGACGGCCTCGCGGTCAGTTACGGCTTGCCGTTTCCTCGATCGCCGAGCGGTTTCTCGCCGGCGACTTTCTCGCAGGCTTCGCGGATGCCAATCCCGAGATACAGCTCGACATCACCGTCACGGACGAAGAATTCGACATCGTCTCGGAAGGCTACGACGCCGGCGTCCGCCTGGGCGAAGTCATCGAGCAGGACATGATTGCCGTACCCGTCGCCGGCAACGAGCGGCAATTGGCCGTCTGTTCCCCTGCCTATCGCACCCGATTCGGCATCCCCAAGCATCCGAAGGAGCTCTCCATGCATCGATGCATCGGCTGGCGCCCCTCGCCGAAGGCAGTTCCCTATCGCTGGGAGTTTGCGGAAGAGGGCAAGGAATTCCGGGTGGAGGTCGCACCAGAGGTAACGACGAATGACATGGGCGTGATGATCAAGCTGGCCGTCGCCGGAGCGGGAATCACATTCGGGATGGAGGAAAGCTTTCACGCCTTCATCGGCAGAAACGAGCTGGTGCCGATCCTGGAGGAATACTGCCCCTATTTTCCTGGCTTCTATCTCTACTATCCCAATCGACGAAACATGGCTCCGAAGCTTAGGGCGCTGATAACATATCTGAAGCGCTACGAGGGCTTTCCAAGCCGAAATTTCCGATAATATCTGTCTTTGGGATTTGGCGGCTCACACTTCATCTGCCGTTAGCAGATGCGGGCAATTGAGCCAAAATGGCGGAGAAGATGGGATTCGAACCCACGATACCATTTCTGGTATACTCCCTTAGCAGGGGAGCGCCTTCGACCACTCGGCCACCTCTCCGGTGCGGCCCTGATAGGGCCATTCATTTATCGACGCAAGCGCTTTTTCGCCTTTATGTACGTTCTTTCCATGATTCAGCAACAGGCGATTGCCGGCCGAAGCATGCTCCGGCCAGCTTGAAATTTACATCAAGCCAGCAGCTGCTTCAAATCGGCGGCTGGGTCGGAAAGGATGTCCTTGGAAGGGTTGGAACCGGTTTCCAGAAGCTTCTTGCCGGTAACATAGGCCTTTGCATCGTTGATGGCATCGACGGCGACGAAGCGGCCCTGCTTGAAATACCATATCGACGCAGCTCCCTCGCGGGTGCCTGGACGCAACAGCGTCTCGTCGTAACCCAGATTGAAACCGGCGATCTGCAGCTTCACATCATATTGATCGGACCAGAACCACGGCTTCGGATCGTAGGCTTCGTCGCCGCCCGCTATGATCGCGGCGGCGGCTTCCGCCTGGTCGACCGCATTCTGGACTGATTCGAGACGGGCGCGCCCGCCCTCCCACGGCAGCTCCACGCAATCGCCCATCGCAAAGATGGAGGGATCGGAGGTGCGGGCGAACGAATCGACGACGATGCCGTTGCCGACTTCAAGGCCTGCTTCCTTGGCAAGCCTGTCGTTGGGAGCGACACCGATGCCGACGACAACGAAATCCACATCGATTCTGGACCCGTCGGACAGCTCCGCGGCCGCGACATGGCCGTTGCGATCGATGAGCTGCTTCAGCCCCGTCTTTTCGCGAATGACGACATCGTGCTTCTGATGGATGGCCCTGAAAATATCGGCCGTTTCCTTAGCTGCGACACGCTGCAGGATACGATCGCTCATTTCGATGAGGGTTACCTCGAGGCCACGATGGCGCGCGACAGCGGCAGCCTCAAGACCGATATAGCCGCCGCCGATGATGAGAACCCGGCGCCCGGGGCGCATTTCAGCGGCAAGGCGATCGGCATCACGCTTGTCGCGAGCCAGATAGACGCCTTCGAGCGCTCCACCGACGGACGGCGGAAGGCGGCGCGGGGTCGAGCCCGTCGAAAGAGCCAGCGTGTGGTACTGCAGCGTCGAGCCATCCTGCATGACGATCCGCTTTGCAGCGCGATCGATCTGTTCGACCCAGGTGGACAGGCGAATCTCGACATTATTGTCCGCGTACCAATGTTCCGGCCGGAACAGCAGGCGATCGAAGGCCATTTCGCCGAGCAGATACTTCTTGGTCAATGGCGGCCGCTGGTATGGAAGGTTCTCCTCGGCGCCGACGATGGTGATCGGCCTGAGATCACCCAGCCCGCGCAATTTGGCTGCAAGCGCGAAACCCGCCTGCCCGGCTCCGACAATGACCAATCTGCCCGTCACGATCCGTACTCCCTCATTTTATTATCGCGATCCGAACGGCGCGAAGACGATCGGATACGCTTGGATTCAAGGGGTAACGCTTGCGCCCGCAAGCGTCAATCACGACTGACCCTGCGCCCCGGATCGGGAGAAAGTTAGGCCGGCGGGCTCGGATGCCTAGCTGATTTCAACCCAGCGCCGTTCGTGGAAGGATTGCGCCATGGCATGCACGGATCTTTCGATGCGCAGCCCATCCTTGAAAGCCACGACCGACGCCGCCTCGCCGGATATGGCACAGATCAGCTCGCGGCATTCAATGATCTTCAGATCGTTGAAACCGAGCCCGTGGCCGGGTGCGGGGATGAAGCGGTCATAGGGCCTGTGGGCGGGGGCGGCCAACACCTTTCGAAAGCCCTGCTCGCTGTCCCTGCCCTCAGCCTGGTAGAGCTCGAATTCGTTCATGCGCTCCTGATCGTAAGAGATCGAGCCCTTGGAGCCGAAGATCTGCAGAGCGATCCGGCCCTTGCGGCCCCAGGCGGAGCGATTGGCCATGAGCACGGCGGAGATGCCGCCGCCGAGCCGCATCAGCACATTGGCAAGATCATGATTCTCGACGGCGCGGCGGCCGCCGTCCTTCAGCGGCCGTTCGGCATAGGGCTTCACCATGTCGGTGATGACGGCTTCAACGTGACCGAAGAGGAACCAGAGCAGCGAAAGCGGATGCACGGCGAAATCATCGAGAGCGCCGTAGCCGGAGGCAAGCTCGCTCTTCCAATAGAAAAGGCCGTTCGGATCGGCCATGAAATCTTCGTCCATCTCGACGCGGACGTGGTTGACCGCACCGATCGCGCCTTCTGCAATCAACGACTTGATGTGCCGCATCACCGGGTTCTGAATATAATTGTAGCCGAGGATGGCGACCTTGCCGGAGGCGCTGGCCGCAGCCAGCATGCGCTCGGCGTCGCCATAGGACGGCGCCATCGGCTTCTCGCACCAGACATGCTTGCCGGCCTCAAGCGCTGCGACCGCCATTTCCGGGTGGAACTGGTTGGGGGTCGTGACCGAGACGACGTCGACATCCGGGTCCGCAATCAGATCCCGCCAGTCGGCCGTTGCCTTCTCGAAGCCGAATTCGTCACCGCGGGCCTTTGCCAGATCGGCATTGGCTTCGGCGAGATGCACCAGGCGCGGCCGCGCGACATCTCCGAACACGGTTTTCACCGCATTCCACGCCAGCGCATGGCATTTCCCCATATAGCCGGTTCCGATCAATCCAACGCCCAACGGCTTCATCGCCTGCTCCCCTCAAAATACTCTCCCAAAGTCGGTGATTTTTGGAATATTTGGACCGTTTTGACAAGCGGAGCCTTGCAAGCAAAATCTCTTCAAGAAGGCAGAATTCATGTTTATTCTTTTAAAATCAACAGATTAAAATTATTCGTGCCGAGTTATCCAAAATCCGCTATCGTTGCGAATATGGAACATTTGTTTCATTGAGAGCATTGGGGGAGCTGAAGGACGGCGCATGGACAACAATGTCGGGAAGCAAACCAGAGTGCCGCGCGACTTCGAGAGTCTGCGCAGCACCATCATCGAGCGCAAGAACGCCATGCCGAAACGTCTGGCGCAGGTTGCCGCCTTTGCGCTCGGCAATCCCGATGAAATCGCCTTCGGCACGACCGCCAGCATAGCAGCCGCCGCGGAGGTCCAGCCTTCGACGCTGGTACGCCTTGCCCATCATCTCGGTTATGAAGGCTTTTCCGACCTGCAAAGCATCTTCCGCGAAAGGCTGCGCGACCGAACGCTGAGCTATGAAGAGCGGCTGGTGACGCTCGAACAGTCCGGAATCAAGGATGAAGAAGCCGGCATTCTCTCCGGCTTTCTTTCCGCCGCAAGCCAATCCATCAACAAGCTGGCCGCAACCATCGAAACAGATAGTTTCGCCAAGGCGGTCGATATCCTTGCCTCGGCCGAAACGATCTATCTTATCGCCAAGCGCCGCTCCTATCCGCTGACGGCCCATCTGAGCTATGCCTTTTCCAAGCTGAACATCCGCCATCAGATCGTCGCCTCCCCCAACGGCATCGATGGCGAGATCGCCCGTTTCGCCACGGAGAAGGACGCAGCGATCGCTGCGAGCTTTTCGCCCTATGCCGCAGACAGCCTGGCGCAGGCGCAGGATCTCGCCGCACGCAACGTACCCGTCATCGCCATCACCGATTCGGCCTTCTCGCCCCTCAGCGCCTGCGCCACCCGTTGGTTCGAAGTGGCCGAGGCCGACTTTGCGGGCTTTCGCTCATTGTCGGCCTCCATGGCGCTTATCATGGCCTTTCCGGTCGCCATCGCAGAGCGCCGGCGCAAAGGAGCGACAAAAGCCGACAAAACGAAAATGGAATAAACATTCCGAATTGACAAAATCTCGGAACCAATGTTTCATTATTGCCAGGATCGCGGCTGCGGGAGATGGCCATCCGATCCATCGCAACCGAGACGAAACGCATACCGGCACTATCAATAACGCATGACCTCGGCACAGGCTGTAGAGCAAGAGAGGTCATGCCCCGACGGGAGGACATTATGGCACACGACAATCCTGGCGCACAGCCAGAGACAAAACTCGATGTGATCACCATCGGCCGGTCCTCCGTCGACCTCTATGGTCAGCAGATCGGCTCGAAGCTCGAGGACATCGCTTCCTTCGCCAAATCGGTCGGCGGCTGCCCGGCCAATATCGCCATAGGCACCGCACGGCTCGGCCTGAAATCCGGCCTCATCACCCGCGTCGGCGACGAGCAGATGGGCCGCTTCATCCGCGAGCAGGCAGCCCGAGAGGGCGTTGCCGTCGATGGGATCGCGACGGACAAGGAGCGGCTGACGGCGCTTGTTCTGCTGGCGGTCGAGGCCGAAGGTGTCTCGCCGATGATCTTCTATCGCTCCGACTGCGCCGACATGGCGCTGGACGAAGACGATATCGATGAGAACTTCATCAAATCCTCTGGTGCCGTTCTGGTATCCGGCACGCATTTTTCCAAGCCCAACACCGAAGCGGCCCAGCGTAAGGCGATCCGAATCGCCAAGGCGAACGGCCGCAAGGTGATCTTCGACATCGATTACCGGCCGAACCTCTGGGGCCTTGCCGGCCATGCCGAGGGTTTCGAGCGCTACGTGAAGTCGGATCGCGTATCCTCCAAGATGAAGGAGACGCTGCCGGACTGCGATCTGATCGTCGGGACCGAAGAAGAGATCATGATCGCCTCGGGCGCCGACGACGTACTCGGCGCCTTGAAGGAAATCCGCCGCCTCTCATCCGCTATCATCGTGCTGAAGCGCGGCGCCATGGGCTGCATCGTTTACGAAGGCCCGATCTCGGACGATCTCGAAGCCGGCATCGTCGGCCAGGGTTTCCCGATCGAAGTGTTCAATGTCCTCGGCGCGGGCGATGCCTTCATGTCCGGCCTCCTGCGCGGCTATCTGCGTGGCGAACCGCTGAAGACCTGCGCTACCTGGGCAAATGCCTGCGGCGCCTTTGCCGTTTCCCGCCTGCTCTGCTCTCCGGAATATCCGACCTGGGCGGAACTCGACTTCTTCCTGAAAACGGGCAGCAAGCATCGGGCGCTGCGCAAGGACGAGGCGATCAACCACATCCATTGGGCGACGACCCGACGCGGCGACGAGATCCCGCTGCTGATGGCGCTTGCGATCGACCATCGTTCGCAGCTCGTCAGCGTCTGCGATGAGCTCGGCATCGGCCACGACAGGATCGTCGCCTTCAAGCGGCTTGCCGTCGAAGCAGCGGCGCGGGTAGCCGATGGCCGACGCGGCTACGGCATGCTGATCGACGAGCGCTTCGGGCGCGATGCTTTCTTCGATGCCGCCACCAAGAATTTCTCCTGGATCGGCCGCCCCGTCGAACTGCCGGGATCGAAGCCGCTGAAATTCGAATTCAGTCAGGATATCGGCTCGCAGCTCGTCGAATGGCCGCTCAATCACTGCATCAAATGCCTGTGCTTCTACCATCCGGACGATCCGAAGGAATTGAAGGCGGAGCAGCAGGAGAAGCTGCGCACGCTGTTCGAAGCCGCGCGCAAGGTCGGCCGCGAGCTTCTGATCGAGATCATCGCCGGCAAGAACGGACCGCTCACCGACGACACGATCCCGACGGCGATGGAAGAGCTCTACGCACTCGGCATCAAGCCGGACTGGTGGAAGCTGGAACCGCAGGAATCGACTGCCGCCTGGAAAAAAATCGATGCCGTGATCGCCAAAAATGATCCATGGTGCCGCGGTATCGTGCTGCTTGGCCTGGAGGCGCCGGCGGAGGAACTGATCCGCAGCTTCGAGGCGACGCTGGCGGCTCCCTCGGTCAAGGGTTTTGCCGTCGGGCGGACCATCTTTTCCGATGCGGCCCGCGCGTGGCTATCGGGCGGCATGAACGACGAGGAAGCGATTGCCGACATGGCCGGCCGCTTCCGGCAACTGACGGATGCGTGGCTGAAAACCCGCGGCCGGTGACATTAAAGCATTTGGGAGGCGCCCGATGGGCAAGACGATCCGACTGACGATGGCACAGGCCGTCACGCATTTCCTCAAGAAGCAGATGACCGTCATCGACGGGCAGAAGCTGCCGATCTTCGGCGGTGTCTGGGCGATCTTCGGTCACGGCAACGTCGCCGGCATCGGCGAGGCGCTCTATCAGGTGCGCGAGGAGCTGCCGACCTTCCGCGCTCACAATGAGCAGGGCATGGCTCATGCCGCCATCGCCTACGCCAAGGCGAGCTTCCGCCAGCGCTTCATGGCCTGCACTACCTCCATCGGTCCTGGTGCGCTGAACATGGTCACGGCCGCCGGCGTAGCCCACGTCAACCGCATCCCCGTTCTCTTCCTGCCGGGAGATGTCTTTGCCAATCGCGCGCCCGATCCGGTGCTGCAGCAGATCGAGGATTTCGGCGACGGCACCATCTCCGCCAACGACGCCTTTCGTCCCGTCTCCCGCTATTTCGACCGCATCACCCGCCCCGAACAGATCATGTCGGCGCTGAAGCGCGCCATGCAGGTGCTGACCGATCCGCTCGATTGCGGCCCTGTGACGCTTTCGCTCTGCCAGGACGTGCAGGCCGAAGCCTTCGATTATCCGGAAAGCTTCTTTGAAGAGCGGGTCTGGACGCAGCGCCGCCCGCAGCCGGATGCCGACGAACTCGCCAACGCCATTTCGCTGATCCGCCGTTCCGAAAAGCCGGTTATTCTGGCCGGCGGCGGCGTGCTTTATTCGCAAGCGACGAAGGAACTGACAGCTTTCGCCGAAGCGCACGACATTCCCGTCGTCGTCACTCAGGCCGGCAAATCGGCCATTGACGAAACGCATCCCCTCGCGCTCGGCTCTGTGGGCGTGACCGGCACGTCTGCGGCCAACGCCATTGCCGAGGATACCGATCTGGTGATCGCCGTCGGCACCCGCTGCCAGGACTTCACCACCGGCTCCTGGGCGCTCTTCAAGAACGAGAAGCTGGCGATGGTCGGCCTCAATATCGCGGCCTACGATGCGCTCAAGCACAACAGTCACCCGCTGGTGACGGATGCGCGCGAAGGGTTGAAAGCGCTCTCCGCCGGCCTGACAGGCTGGCGCGCTCCGGCCTCGCTTGCCGAAAAGGCGACGAAAGAAAAGCAAATCTGGATGGAGGCTGCCGCCAAGGCAATGGCAACGACCAATGCTGCCCTGCCCTCCGACGCCCAGGTCATCGGCGCGGTCACGCGCACGCTTGGCGGCAAGGACAGCATCCTGGTTTGCGCAGCCGGCGGCCTGCCCGGTGAGCTGCACAAGCTCTGGCCGGCGACGGCACCGGGCAGCTACCATATGGAATACGGCTTCTCCTGCATGGGCTATGAGGTTGCGGGCGGGCTCGGCATCAAGATGGCGCGGCCGGAGAAGGATGTCGTCGTCATGGTCGGCGACGGCTCCTACATGATGCTGAATTCCGAACTGGCGACTTCGGTCATGCTCGGCCTGAAAATCACCGTCGTCCTGCTCGACAACCGCGGCTACGGCTGCATCAACCGCCTGCAGATGGCGACCGGCGGCGCGAACTTCAACAACCTCTTGAAGGACTCGCGGTTCGAAGTGATGCCGGAGATCGACTTCCGGGCGCATGCGGCCAGCATGGGTGCCATTGCTGTGAAGGTTTCCTCCATCGCCGAGCTGGAACAGGCCATCGAAGCATCGAAAAAGAACGACCGCAGCTCGGTCATCGTCATCGACACCGACCCGCTGATCACCACAAACGAAGGCGGCCATTGGTGGGACGTTGCCGTTCCCGAGGTCAGCCCGCGCGCCGAAGTCAACAAGGCGCGCGCCGCCTACGAACAGGCCCGCGCCAGCCAGCGCATCGGCTGATCCATTTCCGTCATTTTTCTGGAGGAGCTTGCGGCTCCTCCAATCATGCTTTCAAGGAGACCATTGATGAAGGCCAAACTCGGCATGTCGCCCATCGCCTGGTGGAACGACGACCTTCCTGAGCTCAGCGACGACGTATCCCTCGAGGAATGCCTGCGCCAATCACGCGGTGCGGGCTTCACCGGCATGGAACAGGGGCGGCGCTTCCCCAGCAATCCCGACGAGATGCTGCCGATCCTGCGTGCCGCCGACGTGACGCTCTGCGGCGGCTGGTTCTCGGGTACGCTCGTCAACGAGGAGCTTGCGGCCAACAAGGACCGCATCGCGCCGATGATCGAACTGTTCAAGGCGGTCAACGCGCCCTGCATCGTCTATGGCGAAGTCGGCCGCTCCATCCAGGGCGATCGCTCCAAGCCGCTCGCCACAAAGCCACGCCTTTCCGATGACGAGATGAAGGCCTATGCCCGCCGCGTCACCGAGTTCGGCGAATGGTGCGCCGCGCAGGGCATGCCGCTTTCCTATCACCATCACATGGCGGCCGTTGTGGAAACCGAGCCTGAACTCGACGCTTTCATGCGCAATTCCGGCGAAGGCATTCCGCTGCTGCTCGATGCCGGCCATCTGGCCTTTGCCGGCGGCGACGTTCTGCGTGCTATCGACAACCACCATGCCCGCATCAACCACGTCCACGTCAAGGATATCCGCAAGTCCGTGGTGGATGGTCTGGACCGCAGCCGGCAGTCCTTCCTCGATGCTGTGGCGCTCGGGGCGTTCACCGTGCCGGGCGACGGCTCGCTCGATTTCGGCGCCATCGTCCAGCGCTTCGCCGATTACGGCTATGAAGGCTGGTTCGTGGTCGAAGCCGAGCAGGATCCGCGCAAGGCGCCACCGCAGAAGATGGCCGAGATCGGCCATGCCGAACTGATGCGCGTCATGACGGCCGCAGGCTATACGGTGGAAACCGAAGGCTTTCCCAAGGGATAGCTAGAGCGCTTCCGCTTTTCTTCGAATCGCGAAAACGCTCAAGCTCTTTGTCATCTAGCAATTCCGGACGAAAAACCGCTGCGAACTTTTCCTGGAATTGCTCGAGAGATGAACGCCCCTCTCCTGCGTCGAAGGATGGCGAGCGGTGTTTTCCAAGCAATGGAGGAAGAACCCATGCCCAATCTCAAGGTCAGACCTGACGGCTCGCACGGCCGCGTCACCCATGTCACGCCGGAAAGCGCCGGCTGGACCTATGTCGGCTTCGATCTCCACCGCCTGAAGGCGGGCGAAACCGTTTCGGCCGAAACAGGCGATCGCGAGGTCTGCCTCGTCTGGGTCAGCGGCAAAGGAAGCGCCAAGGCCGGTGCGAAGGATTTCGGCTTGCTCGGAGAACGCATGAGCCCCTTCGAGGGCGCGCCCTACGCGCTCTATATTCCCTCTGGCTCGAGCTGGTCGGTGACCGCCGAGACGGATCTGGAACTGGCCGTCTGCTCGGCACCCGGCGGCGGCTCTCATGAAGTCCGCGCCATCCCGCCCGGTACCCATCCGGCGCTGACGCGCGGCAAGGGCACCAACGTCAGATACGTCAACAACATCATGCCGGAAGACGATGGCGCGGCGCACTCTCTGTTGGTGGTAGAGGTGATCACGCCAGGCGGACATACCTCTTCCTATCCTCCACACAAGCACGATCAGGACAATCTCCCGCACGAAAGTTTCCTGGAGGAAACCTACTATCATCGCCTCAACCCGCCGCAGGGCTTCGGCTTCCAGCGCGTCTATACGGATGACCGTTCGCTCGACGAAGTCATGGTGCTGGAGGATGGCGATGTGACGCTGGTGCCGAAGGGATACCACCCTTGCGCCGCTTGCCACGGCTACGATCTCTACTATCTCAACGTCATGGCCGGCCCGAAGCGCATCTGGAAATTCCACAATGCCGTGGAGCATGAATGGCTGCTCAAGGGCTGAGATGAGCACTCGACAAAAAAGGCCGCCCTCTTGGACGCGGCCTTCTTCATTTCATGCGGGCAGCAGGCCGTAGCGCCATTTCCGATCCCTGGCATTACGCGACAGCACCAGCCAGGTGAGCAGGATCATGCCCGCTTCCGAGAAGATGGGTGTCATCCAGATCCCGCGTTCACCGAAGACAAGCGGCAAGACGAATGTCAGCGGCACGGTGAACAGATACGTCCGGGACAGACCGAAAATCGCGCCGCGCTTCGCATCGCCGATCGACTGGAAATAGGACGACAGAATGACCGCCTGCCCGAAGAGGAAATAGGCGCCGATCGTCCAGGGCAGGATATGGCCGACTTCATCGACGATCACGGGATCGGCGACGAAAATTCCGCCCAGATGTGCCGCAAGCAATTCGACGACGAGCTCGACGGCCGCGCAGTAGATCAGCGCCGAAACCATGGCGATGACAACGCTATGGCCGACACGGGCGGGAAGCGCAGCACCGTGATTGTGACCCGATATGGTCTGCAGAGCGATGCTCAAGCCGAGAAGCGGCAGATAGGCCAAGGTCATCACCCGGGTGACGATGCCATAAGCACCGACCGTTGCGACATAGTCCCCCTCGTGCCAGATCGACAGGTTGAAGAGGATTGCGGCCGAGCTCAGCGAAACTCCAATGAAGCCGAGGCTCATCGGCGCACCGAAGGCAAAGATGCCGCGCCACTCGCGAAGGTGCAGCCCAATATCGACCGACAACGCGCCAGGGCGGCGCAGGCGATATGAAAAGATGATCGCCAGGCAGATGAATTGTGCCAGGATCGAGCCGCCGGCGGAGCCGACCACGCCCCAATGGGCAACCGCCATCAGCAGCCAGTTTGCGAGCATATTGAGCAGCGTGGAGGCAATCGTCACCAGCATCATGAAGCCGAGCTTGCCGTCGCAGCGCAGTCCATCGACATGCAGCGAGAGCAAAAAGCTGACCGGCGCGAAGGCGACCATGATGCCCATAAAGGCCTCGGCACCTTGGGCGACATCGGCGTTTCCGCCCGCGGCAGCGGCGATAAGCTGCCGCCCTGCGAGCCAATAAACGAGATTGACGACCAGTACGATGGCGATCGCCAGCCCATGCGCGCCGGTGAATACCGCTCGTGCCCCGATGCGATCTCCAGCTCCGAGACGGCGCGCGAGAATGCTCGCCATACCGTTCGAAACCAGCGTCTGAAGCGCAATCAGCAGCATGAGCGCAGGAAAGATAAGGCTCACCGCCGACAGCGCATCGGCCCCGACATAGGCGCCGAGGAAATAGGCGTCGATGACGGCAAAGAGGCCGTTGACTGTCGTGATGACGACGATTGGCGCGGCGGTTTTGGCAAAGACACCTGGCAGCCAGCCTGTGAGGAACATATTGTTTTCGAGAGTGTGCGTCATGGGGGAATCCGGACGAGAATGCTCGCTATCGGCAAAGATAGCCGCCTATCGATGAAAGATGAAGTCAGATGTCGAGAACCAGATGGGGTACGCCGTTCGACGTCCTGCGCGGCGAAATGCCGTCGGCGTCGATCTGCGCGTTGATGCGCCGGCGGAATGCCGAGAAGCTCTCGAATTCCACCACGTCGACCGGTTCGTCGAAGTGAATGGTGATCCGGTAGAGCCCGCCGGATTTTGCCGACATCGCCAGAATCTTGCCTGTGAAGGGCTTGTTCAGGTAGCGTCCGCGCACGGCGGAGCCGACATCGAAGGGCGCATCCGGCCCATCATTCGGTTTCGCCGCCAGTGCCGACAGCGTGTTCCAGTCGCGCAGCCCATGCTGCTTGGCGATCAGCTCCAGTGCCGTGCTGTGGCTCATGTCGTCGCCGCGCCCGATCATGGCCTGACGCAGACGCCGGGCCTGAGCCTTCAATTCGTCTATGGACGGATACGTCGTCATAGGATCAGCCTTTGCTAAGGCACGCACTTACGACCGTGAAACGGAGCTCGCGTTACCGTCGATCAGCATGCCCTATGTGGCTGTGACCAAGAACAGCGAGGACTTCACCTTGGATTTTCATCCGCGAGCGGCAGGCGCCTCGAACCGAGCATTCCTATGATCGAAGCCGATCCCAGTGTCAAGATGCGCTAAAATCGATACAAAAGACGAACCCGTTAAAATTCTATCTATGGAATTGACGCTTCCGCAAAACCTCCGTGCAAGGTTCATGGAGTAACCGAGATGAATTCGGTCTGTTCTTCAACAGGGAATGACAATGCTTCGCGCGACCCATCTGGCGAAAGTCAAATCCGAAGTTTATGAACGCAGCTGGGAACGCTTCTACGTCCAGAGGCCGGCGCGCCTCGTGGCGGTCCGTCCCTGCCTCACCGGCATCTCCGTGCGCAGCGCCGAGATCATCGACATCTCGCGCGGCGGCGCCAGTTTCGTCGTCGGCACGACCGTCGGCCTGCCGAGCCACTATTACCTGAACATTCTCGGTCTTGCCTATCGCATCGCCTGCGCCGAGGTGAACCGCAACGGCAACCGCGTCCACGTCCGCTTCATCAACCTGATCGAGCCGGAGACATTGCGCCGCGTGGTGCGTGCCGATTTCATGATCGGCAATACCGAAGCGCTGGCTGCGCGCGGCAAGAGGCAACTGGTATAAATTCCATGAGAAATGGCAGGGCCGCCGATGGCTGCGTTCGGCCTTGAGCCGCCATTCCCATATTCGTCTGGCGGGACCGTCTCTTAGCGCTAGTTGACGACTTCACGTCCTCAGTCGTTTCTCACGTCCCCACGGGCATATCGAGCAGGCGGCATGCCTGCATATCGCGCAAAGGCGACGCTGAAAGTGCTTGCTGATCCATAACCTACGCGTTCGGCCACCTGATCCATGCCCAATTCGCGACTGCGCAATAGCTGCTTTGCAAGAGCCATACGCCAGGCCAGTAGATATTCCATTGGAGGCAAGCCAACGACGCGGCTGAAACGCGCAAAGAAAGCCGATCGAGACAGGGCCGCTTCGGTTGCAAGATCCGCCACGGTCCAAGGATAGGCAGGACGCGCATGCATCGCGTGAAGTGCTGCAGCCAAGCGTTCATCCGCAAGGCCGCGGCTCAGGCTCGGCGTGACGGCTGTTTCCGCGCCGGATCGCAATGCCTCGATCAACAGTACTTCCAGCAGCCGTTGCAGCACGAGTTCGCGCGCCGGCCGCCGCTCACGTGTTTCCTCGCCGACCAATTGCATCAGTGTAGCGAGTCGGGGCTCATCGCGAACGATAACCACGTCAGGCAGGAGGGAAACGAGCAAGGCCGCATCCGGCGCGCCGAAGCTGCAATGCCCGATGCGCATGCGCACATCGGCCGGCTCGTCGAGGCGGCCGACACGGAAATGGCCGCCACTCAACTGCATCGGAACCATGGGAGACAGATCGGCCGGTGCATCGACGCTCTCGTTGATAAGGTCGCGCATGGCCGGCACGAGCACGAAATCACCGGCCTGGAGAATAAAAGGCGGATGCCCTTCAAACGTTACGCGGCAACGCCCCTCAAGGATTGCGCAATAGAATGGTTCGCCCGTGGCCTCCCGATGAATTCGCCAGGCGCCGGCGCATTCCACCAGTTTCGAAAAGCGTGCGGCCGGCTGCAACAGCGTGACGATTTCGGCAAGAGGATCAATTGTCATCATCAGGACTAACGCTAAAGAAATGGAGACTGCAGCGTATATAAAGTCTCTGGCTTGGTCACTACCATGGCATCATTCCTTTCGTTTGGAGAAGCTCATGTCCACGATATTGATCACCGGTTGCTCGTCTGGCTTCGGCCTGGAGACTGCGAAACTGTTTTTTGAACGAGGGTGGGATGTGATCGCGACAATGCGCACACCCAAACCCGAGCTACTGCCGGTTTCCGAGCGCCTGCGTATTCTCGCGCTCGACGTCGCTGACCCGGCAAGCATCGGGGAGGCTGTGAAGGCTGCCGGTCCGATAGACGTATTGGTCAACAATGCCGGTTTCGGAGCGCCCGCACCGGTCGAGCTGACCGCACCGGAGACGGTGCAGTCGCTGTTCCAGACAAATACGATCGGCACACTGGCGATGGTTCAGGCTGTATTGCCCCAGATGCGTCAACGCCGGACCGGAGTCATCGTCAACGTCACGTCCACGGTGACCGTTAAGATCTTACCGGTAATTGGGGTCTATCGAGCAAGCAAGGCAGCGGTGAACGCCTTCACCGAGTCCTTGTCGGTGGAGATGGAGCCGTTTGGCGTCCGGGTGCATATTGTCTTGCCAGGCCGCTCACCGGAAACACGTTTTGGGGAGAATGCGCGTCCGCATTTGCGTGGTTTGGACGATCCGGATTATGCGCCACTGATCCAGCAATTCGTAAAGAATGTGCAGGACGACACCGGTCCAGTGACTTATGCTCCCGACGTGGCGGAGGCGGTTTGGCGGGCTGCCAACGATCCATCCGCGCCGCTGCGAATTCCGGGAGGTGCGGATGCCGAGCTTTGGATGGCCGAGGCAGGTTTGTAACCGGAAACCGTGGCCGCCGAAAAACTGCTGTTCCAACCGACCATGCATTAACAGGAACGCGCAGCCGTCTAGCGAAGCGCGTTTACGCTGCCTTATGAATTGTCGAACAGGTGATCCTTCATCGGTTGCGATGACTGCAAATAGCGCAAGGTGGACGAATGTCTTTCCACCTTGCAACCACCTGCCAAGCGCCTATTCTGCTGCGTCTTGCAACTGCATTCGGGAAACAAAGCCAGCATGTCCGCCTTCTCGCGCTTCACGCCGCTGATCAGCGCCCTTCCCTCCACCGTGCCCTTCGTCGGCCCCGAAGCGCTGGAGCGTCAGCGCGGGTTGACGGTCCGAGCCCGTATCGGCGCCAATGAAAACGGTTTTGGACCAGCGCCTTCCGTCATCGCGGCCATGCGCGAAGGGGCCGGCGATATCTGGATGTACAACGATCCGGAAAATTACGAGCTGAAGCAGGCGCTTGCCGCGCACCTCGGCGTACAGGCGGCGAGCATCGCCGTCGGTGAAGGCATCGACAGCCTGCTCGGCCTGATCGTCCGTATGGTCGTCGAACCGGGCACGCCCGTCGTCACTTCGCTCGGCGGTTATCCCACCTTCAATTTCCATGTCGCCGGTTTCGGCGGTCGCCTCGTTACCGTGCCTTACGTCGATGACCGCGAGGATCTCGGCGGGCTGCTTGAGGCGGTGAAGCGCGAGAATGCGCCGCTCGTCTATTTCGCCAATCCCGACAATCCGATGGGCAGCTGGTGGGATGCCGACAAGATCGTCGCCTTTGCCCGTGCGCTGCCGGAAAACTGTCTGCTGGTGCTCGACGAAGCCTATAGCGAAACCGGACCGGCCAGCTCGCTGCCGGCGATTTCCGATCTGATCGGCCTGCCGAACGTGCTGCGCACCCGCACCTTCTCCAAGGCCTATGGGCTGGCCGGCGCCCGCGTCGGCTATGCCATCGGCGCGCCGGAGACGGTGCTGACCTTCGACAAGATCCGCAATCATTTCGGCATGAACAGGCTCGCGACCGTGGCGGCCCTTGCTGCCCTGAAGGATCAGGCCTATCTCGCCGAGGTGGTCGGCAAGATCCGGGCCGCGCGCGAAGAGATCGGTACGATCGCCCGCGACAATGGCTTGCTGCCTCTTGCCTCGGCCACAAACTTCGTCGCCATCGATTGCGGCCGAGACGGCACCTATGCCCGCGCGATCGTCGACGGGCTGATCCAGCACGGCGTTTTTATCCGCATGCCGGGCGTAGCCCCGCTCAATCGCTGCATCCGCGTCAGCGTCGGCCCCAAGCAGGATCTGGATCTCTTGGCCGAAGCACTGCCGAAAGTACTGAAGGCGATCGGCTGACCGGCGGGAGGCATCCTGTATTGATTTTTTTACACAATTCCGGACGAAAAACCGCTACATGCTTTTCCTGGAGTTGCTGCGAAACGACGAAACCGCGCCTGCCTTGTCCCGGCCGGTCGCGGTTTTCATCATTTCGGCTGGCATCTCCTTCGGCCGCCGGCATCCCCTCTTCCGAGGTCAGGAAGTGGCATTCGATTCGACGCGGTTCAGTGCGTGGTCATCCATTCGCGGGCGGCGCGCAGCGCTGCTGCGAGCTGCATCTTGGTCAAGGTCGCTGCGACGTCGGCACGAAGTTCGGCGGCACGCTCGCTGCCGCGGATGGCCGCGATATTCAACCATTTGTGAGCGGCAATGAGGTCCGCGGTGCAGCCCCTGCCGGTCGCGTAGTTCACGCCCAATTCGCAAAGTGCATCGGCGCCGTTACCACCCATCATGGCATTTCCAGACATCGTCGTTTCGAAGCGTGCCATTGCTATTATCCCTGTTTGACTTCTGTTCGTATCTGCCCTGTTTTCCGTCCGAACCTTGCCGTCGTTCGCGGCTTTCCGGTTCTTCCGGCCGGCGGGTTTGCCCCGCTCGTTTGATGGCTTCACTATCGCAGACGGCTTTCAAAAAACGCCTAAAATGCATGATTAATTCGATGCAAACAAAGTGCAAATGCTTGGTAAACTTGGGATTTTGTTAAACATCGCTTCCCTTGCAAATTAAGGATTTTCGGGCGAGTTTAATCTTCTGTTAGGATTTGAATTTAAACTCTTTCTTCACCACAAAAGGAACGCGTTCCGATTGGATGAAGTATTCAACAAGGCTGATGGACGAGACGACAGAGGCGATCTGCGCTCCGAAAACCATATTTACCTTTACGTTCGCGTCAGATAATCTTGACCTTATGCCCGTCTGGAATGCCGGGCGGCGTCCGGGGGAGAAACAACATCATGATCCGTGCCACCATTCTTGCTGCCGCGCTGCTGCTGGGCGCGAGCGCGGCTTTTGCCGAAGAGCCGATCGTCGGCAACTGGAAAACCGTCGAGGGCGATACCGCCGCCATCATGCCTTGTGCGGACAGCTACTGCGTAACGCTGAAGACCGGAAAATATGCCGGCAAGCAGATCGGCAAGATGCAGGGCAAGGGCGGCAGCTATACAGGCGAGCTGACAGATCCCTCCGAAGATAAGACCTATAGCGGTTCCGGCACCGTGAGCGGCAATAGCGTGAGGATGAAGGGCTGCGTGCTGAAGGTATTCTGCAAATCGCAGACCTGGACGAGACTTTAAAAAGGCGTTTGCCTCTTACAAAATGCATGTCAGGCCTGCCCGCTATCAGCCGGCAGGTCTTTTGTTATTTGCCTGCGGATAAAGGCGGGCGACCATTCGAAACCGGTAATATTTCTGAACGCCGGATGAACCGGTATCTCAGCACCTGTTCAGCCTGACCATGGCAAAACAATGTCCAGTATAGGGCACTGGTAGGGCCAGGAACATGGACTCGATGATTATCGCACGGCGTTTTGTTGTTATCATGCTGTTTGCCGCCGTCTTTGCATTCAGCTTCTCGGTTGCGGTGGAGCATGCGGGCCGCAGCGGTGCGCAGTCGCATTTCGGTGCAAGCTTCACTTGCCTGCAAACCGGCACCCCTTACTGCACGACCGTGCAGTAAGGGACTATCTCCGCGCCCGATGCGCGGAGGACCCGATGTGGCCGCAAAATAGCTGCGAGAATTCGGATCATGAGCCGCAACGTCGTTTGCTTGTAACCAATGACACTCTATAATGGCTCATGAGCAACAGAATCTCTTCTTTTTCACCCCTCGACATCTCCTCCCCCAGCCCGTTCCAGCCCCGGACCTTCGATGATCCGGGCAAGGCCGTCGATGCGCTGGCCGAGCTTTATGAGCGCAATACCGCGTTTCTGATCGACAATTTCGCCAAGCTTGCCAAGGGCGCGCCAATCACGGCGCGCTATCGCGCCTTCTATCCGCAAGTCAGCATCGAGACGACGAGCTTCGGCCATGTCGATTCGCGCCTCTCCTACGGGCATGTCACCGCGCCAGGCGTCTATACGACGACGATCACCCGCCCGCAGCTCTTCAAGCATTATCTCAAGGAACAGCTGACGCTCCTGATGCGCAGCCATAATGTTCCGGTGGTCGTGTCGGAATCGACGACGCCGATCCCGCTGCATTTCGCATTCGGCGAAGGTGCGCATGTCGAATCCTCTGCTGCCGTCTTCGAAGACATTCCGCTACGCGACCTCTTCGATACGCCCGATCTGAACACGACCGACGACGAAATCGCCAACGGGGAATATATCCCGCCACCAGGCGAGCCCTCGCCGCTTGCACCCTTCACGGCGCAGCGCATAGACTATTCTCTGGCTCGCCTCGTCCATTACACGGCGACCAGCGCGGCGCATTTTCAGAATTTCGTGCTGTTCACGAACTACCAGTTCTATATCGACGAATTCTGCACTTGGGCGCGGGATCTGATGGCCAAGGGCGGCGACGGTTATACCGAGTTTGTCGAACCGGGAAACATCATCACCAAGGCTGGCTTCAGTCATCCCGAAGGCGACACCACGCCACCGCGACTGCCGCAGATGCCCGCCTACCATCTGAAGAAGAAAGGCCATGCCGGGATCACCATGATCAATATCGGCGTCGGTCCCTCCAACGCCAAGACGATCACCGACCACGTCGCCGTGCTTCGCCCGCATGCCTGGCTGATGCTCGGCCATTGCGCCGGCCTGCGCAACAGCCAGCGCCTCGGCGATTATGTGCTCGCCCATGCCTATATGCGCGAGGATCACGTTCTCGATGACGATCTGCCGGTCTGGGTGCCGATCCCGGCGCTCGCCGAAGTGCAGGTGGCGCTTGAGGCCGCCGTTGCCGAGATCACCGGCTATGAAGGCTTCGAGCTGAAGCGCATCATGCGCACGGGCACAGTCGGCACCATCGACAACCGCAACTGGGAACTGCGCGATCAGGCAGGCCCGGTGAAGCGGCTGTCGCAGGCCCGCGCTGTCGCGCTCGATATGGAATCGGCAACGATCGCCGCCAACGGCTTCCGCTTCCGCGTTCCCTACGGCACATTGCTCTGCGTTTCGGACAAGCCTCTGCATGGCGAGCTGAAACTGCCTGGCATGGCGACGGCCTTCTACCGTACGCAAGTGAACCAGCATCTGCAGATCGGCATCCGCGCCATCCAGAAACTGGCCGCCATGCCGCCGGAAGCGCTGCATTCGCGCAAGCTGCGCAGCTTCTTCGAAACGGCATTTCAGTAAGCGCCAGCAGGCAATGGGGCTTCACCCTATTGCTTTTCTGCTGACACCGATTGCTCCTGGTGAGCGGCCGCGACTTGCGGCCGTTCGTCGTTTGGCGCCGCCCATAAATTCAGACCAAGGATCATCACGGCAAAAATAGCAAATCCGATCATCGTGCGGGCAATCACTTCGCCGGGATTTGACATTTGCAATAACTCTTCATCCGACAGGGTCTTCTTGTGCCAGTTGTGGATGAGGGCTGCTTCAAGATTGTACATGTCCGTTTCTCCTTTTTGAGATGACGGAACTGGTCGTCCGGCCTCGAGCTTTTTCGACAGCACCGGAAATTTTTGTCATGCTGCGGATCGGGATGTCGATTTGCTTCGCAGCCGCTCGTCTATGGCTGTCAGCAAATTGAAGAGGAGACGCTGCGATGAAATATCTCTGCCAGGTCTGGTTCGATGGCACGAGGCTCGATGCCATGGCCAAGGAGGAAAAGCACAAGCTCGATGCGGATTCGCTCGGCTATGACCGAGATCTGATGGCGAGCGGAAATATGATCCATGCCGAAGCGCTGCAATCGCCGAAGTCTGCGGTGACAGTGCGGGTCCGTAATGGCGAGACATCGGTGACGGACGGTCCCTTCATCGAAACCAAGGAGTACCTAGGCGGCTTCATCCTGATCGAAGCGAAGGACCTGAATGATGCGATCCGGATTGCCGCCGGCATTCCGCTGGCCAAGCTCGGCGCCATAGAGGTGCGGCCGATCTATTCCTTCGGCCCGAACGTTTGAGGAGGCGACGATGAAATTCCTTTGCCAGGTGTGGTTCGAGAGCGCGGAAATCGCCAAGATTTCCGAAGAGGAAGGGCGAAAGCTGACGCAGGATTCGATCGACAACGACAACCGGCTGCGCCACAGCGGCCATCTCATCGTCGCCAATGCCTTGCGCGAACCGGAGACGGCGAGAACGGTTCGTGTACGCAAGGACGGAACCACCGTTACCGACGGCCCATTCGCGGAGATCAAGGAACATCTCGGCGGCTTCGTGCTGATCGAGGCCCAGGACATGGAGGAAGCGACCCGTATCGCCGCCACCTTCCCCGTCGCGCACTACGGCATGATCGAGGTTCGCGCAGCCTTCGACATCCGCTTTCCGGACGAATGATTGAGAAAGGAAAATAGATGCGGTTTCTATGCTTGATCTACATGCCCGTCGATATCGACGGAAGACTGACGCAAAGGGAAATGAATCATCTGGTCGCCGAGCATTTCGTCTTTGACGAAGCCTTACAGCGGGACGGCACCATGATCGTTTCGGAAGCGCTGGCGCTTCGGGACAAATCGATCGTCATCCGCCCGGACGGCAAAGGATTTTCGGTGACGGACGGGCCGTTCGCGGAGACGAAGGAGCATCTGGCCGGCTTCTATCTCATCGAAGCCCCAGACCTCGAGGGCGCTGCCGATATCGCCAAGCGCATTCCCTCAGCGCGTTACGGCGCCGTCGAGATCCGCCCGGTGCGCATCCTGACGCTTCAAGGCGATCTCGCGGAGAATAATTGACGCCCGTGTCGCTGAACCAGACCATCGATAGTATCTATCGCAGTCACTCACGCCGCGTGCTGGCAACGCTGATCCGTCTGCTTGGCGATTTCGACAGGGCCGAGGAGGCCCTTCACGATGCCTTTGCAGCAGCGGCGCAGCAATGGACGGAGGAGACGATCCCGGCCAATCCCTATGCCTGGCTCGTCTCAGCCGGCCGCTTTCGCGCGATCGATCACATCAGGCGCCGAACGCGCTTCGATACTGCGCAGGCCGATATCGCTGACAGTCTCTATCCGGAGGGCGAAACAATGGAGACGTCGGAAAACGAGGAGATCGAGGACGACATGCTGCGGCTGATCTTCACCTGCTGCCATCCCCTCGTACCCGCCGAGGCACGTATGGCCATGGCTTTGCGCGAAGTCTGCGGGCTAACGACGGAAGAGATCGCCCATGCCTTCCTGATCCCGGCTCCGACAGTCGCCCAGCGCATCGTCCGCGCCAAGAACCGCATCCGTGCTGCCCATATTCCCTACGAAGTGCCCGATAAAGCTCATCTGCCGGAGCGGCTGGCGCAGGTGCTGCATGTCATCTACCTCGTCTTCAACGAGGGCTATTCGGCATCATCGGGCGCTGCGATCGTGCGCGCCGATCTTGCCGCGGAGGCCATACGGCTCGGCAGGCTGCTGCTGCAGCTATTGCCGGATCCGGAGGTCGAGGGGCTGCTGGCGATCATGCTGCTGCAGGATTCGCGACGAGATGCGCGCACCGATACATCAGGCGATCTGGTGCTGCTTGTCGACCAGGATCGCGCGCTTTGGGATCACAGTCAGATCCGCGAAGGCCTGGCGCTATCGGCGCGGGCCATGTCAGCGGAGAGCGTAGGCAGCTACACCCTGCAGGCCGCGATTGCGGCGGAACATGCGCGCGCCGTGACCGCTGAGGATACCGACTGGCGGCAACTCGTGATGCTCTACGACCTGCTGCTGATCGCAAGCCCCTCCCCGGTGATCGAACTCAATCGGGCAGTCGCCGTCTCCATGCGTGACGGACCGTCGGCGGCGCTTTCCATTGTCGACGGATTGCTGCAAGAGGAACGCATGGCGCGGTATCATCTCACCCATGCGGCGAAGGCCGATTTTCTGCGCCAACTTGGCCGGACGGACGAGGCGCGGCAATCTTACCAAACCGCGCTTTCGCTGTGTCAGCAGGCGCCGGAGCAGGCATTCCTGCGCAGGCGATTGGCCGAGCTTGAGAGCAAGACGCTACAGTAGCCGGTCAGCCGCGCTTGCGCGAGATCAACAATCCGATCGCGGTTCCCGTCAGCGCGGAAACCACGATCAGCAGGTGAGCATTGATGCTGGCCTGTGCGAGATTTTCGATTGCCTCCTTCGCGCTCGAAGCGCCGAAGGCCATCGCGCCGGCGGTGATGCCGGCCGGATAGGTGCCCACACCTCCTGGCGCATGCACGGGCAGGACTGACGACAGTTCGCCGCCGAGCGCGCCGCCGAAGCTTGCCGAGAGCGGCGTCACGTTCATCAGGCCGAGCGCCCAGGCAAGCACCACGACCTTGACCAGCCAGTTGACGATGGTCGTCAGCCAGGCGCGCGCAAAGGCCCGGGCGTTGACCGGCAGGCCGCGTTCCAGCTCATGCACCAACCCTTGCGCCTTCTTCGGCAGAACGCGGGCTGCAAGACGGATCAGGGGCCGGCGAGAGGCAAAGCCTGCGACCGGCAGCAGCAGAAAAACCGCCCACAGCATCCAGGCCAGGACATGATAAGACGAAGCAAGCGCAAGGCCGACGCCGGCTGCGGCCAGCAGCGCATGCAGGTCGAGCAGCCGCATGACGAACAGCGCCGAGGTTCCCCGCGCCAGCGGAATGCCGAACTCCGAGCGCATCAGTACCGGAAAGCTCGTTTCCCCCGTGCGGAACGGCATCATGATATTCAGCAGATTATGGACCTGCGTCACGCGGAACAGCGCCGCGAAATGGCCCGATGTTTCCTTCGGAAAGTAGTCATAGATGCGCCAGGTCCGCAGGAAATAGGTGCCGGTCAGAAATGCGAGAGCGAGAAGGATGGGCAATGCGCCGACCTTGCCCCATTGCGCCAGGATCGAGCCCCAGCCCCAGAACCATTCGATGAAGCCGGCGTAGGCTACTACGACCGCGAGCGTCAGCAGCGTCATTCGGTTGCGAATAAACCAATTCTGTCGGCTGGCAACCGTCGGAGTCTTCATGTAGTTAGGGCACCCAAATGCGAGCGGAAGGCTGAAACCGGACTTCTCGCTCGTTCCGTCCGGCAGGTTCTGCCGGTCTTTTAGGAGAAAGAAGTGTTGCAGACAACGGCAGAGTCGCCCCTCCCCCAGGCCGATATGGCGAGTCCCCTTGAGCTTTCGCTGGTCGTGCCCGTCTTCAACGAGGAAGAAAGCGTCGGCCCGCTCATCGAGCGCATCTGTGCAGCCATGACCGGCTTTGCCAAATCCTGGGAGCTGATCCTGGTCGACGACGGCAGCACGGACGCGACGCTCGTCAATGCCCGACGGTCGCTTTCGCAGGAAGGGTTGATCCTGCGCATCGTCGAGCTTCAGCGCAATTTCGGCCAGACCGCGGCTATGCAGGCCGGCATCGATGCGGCCAACGGCCGTCTGATCGCGACCATGGACGGCGACCTGCAGAACGACCCGAGGGATATCCCCTCCATGGTCGAAGAGCTTGAACGGCGCCAGCTCGATCTGCTCGTCGGCTGGCGCAAGAACCGCCAGGACGGCCTCCTGCTGCGCAAGATTCCCTCATGGTGCGCCAATTACCTGATCGGCCGCATCACCGGCGTCAAACTGCACGATTATGGCTGCAGCCTGAAGATCTATCGTTCCTCTATCATCAAGCAGGTGAAGCTGATGGGCGAGATGCATCGCTTCATCCCCGCCTGGGTTGCCGGCGTCGTACCGAGCTCGCGGATCGGCGAAGTCCCGGTCACCCACCATGCCCGCCAGCACGGCACGTCGAAATACGGGATCTCGCGCACTTTCCGCGTCATCCTCGATCTGCTGTCGGTGATGTTCTTCATGCGCTACAAGGCACGGCCGGGACACTTCTTCGGCTCGCTCGGCCTCGGCCTCGGTGCGCTTGCCGGCGTGATCCTGCTCTGGCTCTTCATCGATAAATTCATCTTCGGCGACGATATCGGCAGCCGTCCGCTACTGATGGTCGGCGTCGTGCTGCTCCTGTCATCGGTGCAGATGATCACGACAGGCATTCTCGCCGAAATGATCGCCCGCATCTATTATCGCGACGACCTTTCGCCGAACTACATCGTGCGCAAGATCTTCGATCGCGATCATCAGGACGCCTAGGCATATTGCGCCCATGCACGGGCCTATCCGCAAAAGGAGCTGAACCGCGCATTGGTCCGAAAGAGGATATCAAGAGCCTTCACAAGGCGGGCAAGCGGGAAGTGCCGGCATCAGCGCCGAGGCGCTGATCACGGTTTCACTTTCGCCCAGACAGCGTCGAGCGCGCCCCGCGCGATGCGCACCATGGCATCTACTTCCTCAAGGCTGATGACGAGCGGCGGCGAAGCCAGCATGCAGGATATTTTCAGTGAGCGGTATCAGCGGCTTTACGGAGATACGAAGCACAAGGAAGCGATCCGCCATCTGCGCTGCGCTTCGGATTTCGACTATCGGACCTACGTGCCCCGCCTTTGAGCGATCAAATAGCCACGCTATCGATGATACCTTCACGCTTGACGCTGGCGGCGGTCCCTTGCCGAACCATGACCCTAAGCTCGCCGGGGTGCACCTTCAGCGTCACGTCCCGCTCGAGCGGCAGCAATTCACCATCCATGACGCAGTTCGAAAGGTGCCGCAGCTTCGGGAAATGCAGATGCACCTCCGGCGCGTGCATGACCATGACGTCCGTGTTCTCGCGAACCCGGCCGCGCAGCATATCGAACGCAAGGCGGGCAACGCCGAGCGGCCGCAGTGGCTTTGCCGTGTAAAAACCGAGCTCGCCGCTGCGAAGACTGTCGGCGTAAAGCAACGCATTGGCGCCGAAGGGATTGTTGGAGACGGAGATCGCCGAGACATGCCTGCGCTCGCGAATGCCGCCGGCCTCGAAATCGACATCGAATTCCGGCGGATTGGCGATGACGCCGAAGGCGGCCCGGGTGCTCGCCGACATTTTGCCGATGCGGGAGCGATAGGTATAGGCGTTGCGATAGCGCACCATGCGCGCATGCAGGCCCGCTGAAAACTGATGAATGAAGGCGCGGCCATTAGCGCTGCCGATATCGACATTGTCGACCTCGCCTGTCGCCAGCACGACGAGCGTCTGCCAGATGTCGAGCGGCAGGCGCAGCGAGCGGGCAAAGAGGTTCATGGTGCCGGCTGGGATGACGCCAAGCGCGACGCCGTTCTTCCAGGCGATGGCGGCGGCCGCCGAAATCGTGCCGTCTCCTCCGCCTGCGACGATCCCGTCGATGTCGTCGCGGCGTGCGGCACGCTCCATCGACGACACGATGTTGCGCCCCTCCACCACCACAGCTTCGAAATCGTGGCCGGCGTCGCGAAAGACCTGTTCCGCTTTTTTCTCGTAAGCAGCCATATCGGTTGTGCGGAACGTGCCGCCGTCGCGATTGAAAAAGCCGATCAACTTCATTGGGGCTCTCGGTCTTCCCGCAAATTATCTCTGAGGGGCTGAAACCCCGTGCGCTCCTTGTCAGATGGTTTCGGTTGGAACGATTTCAAGCATGGCGACCGCTTCGCCCGACCGGCGGCAACAGACTTATGCATGATCCGACATACTGCGCTGCAAAAAATGCACACGACAGAAATAATGCCCTCATTGATAGTATCAACGGAGGCATGTCCATGCCCCACCAGTCCCTTATTCCATTTTGATGCACTGAGCGCCGTGCTGGGATTTGCCGCCTCATTCTCGGCGCATGATCCGATTTGCCGCCCAAGGAGTTTTCGTGAGCGATATTGCCGTCGAGGTCCTCGATACCCAAACCTCCCTCGAAGCGCCCTCACGCGCCACGATCGCGCTGGTGACATTGGCTCTGGCGGTCGGCAGCTTCGGCATCGGCACGGGCGAATTCGTGATCATGGGACTTCTGCCCAATGTTGCCGGCACTTTCGGCGTCACCACGCCGGAAGCGGGCCACGTGATCAGTGCCTATGCCCTCGGCGTCGTCGTCGGTGCGCCCATTATCGCCGTACTTGCCGCCAAGATGGCGCGCCGCACGCTGCTCCTGCTGATGATGGCGATCTTTGCCGCCGGCAATATTTCCAGCGCCTTTGCGCCGACGTTCGAAAGCTTCACCGCGCTGCGATTCATCACCGGCTTGCCGCATGGCGCCTATTTCGGTGTCGCGGCGCTCGTTGCCGCCTCTATGGTGCCGGCCCACCGCCGTGTGCGCGCCGTCGGCCAGGTCATGCTTGGCCTCACGATCGCGACGCTGATCGGTACGCCGATCGCAACCTTCCTTGGCCAGGTTCTCGAATGGCGTGCGGCCTTCATGATGGTCGGCGGCGTCGGCCTCGTTGCTATGCTGCTGATCGCCCTCTTCCTGCCGAAGGACAAGGTCGAGGAAGGCGCCAGCATCACCCGCGAACTGGGTGCCTTGAAGCGTATCCAGGTCTGGCTTTCGCTTGGCGTCGCCGCCATCGGCTTCGGCGGCATGTTTTCGATCTTCAGCTACGTCGCCACAACGACGACCGAGGTCGCCGGCCTCGGCAGCGCCATGGTGCCCGTGGTGCTTGCTCTCTTCGGCATCGGCATGAATGTCGGCAATATCGTCGGTTCGCGCCTCGGCGATATCTCGATCAAGGGAACGATCGGCGGCATGATGATCTTCAACATCGTTATCATGATGCTGTTCTCCCTGACCGCCGCCAATCCCGTCATGCTCTGCATCTGCGTCTTTCTGATCGGCTGCGGCTTTGCCGCCTGTCCCGCCGTACAGACCCGCCTGATGGATGTGGCTGCGGATGCGCAAACGCTGGCCGCGGCCTCCAATCACTCCGCCTTCAATATCGCCAATGCGCTCGGCGCCTGGCTCGGCGGGCTCGTAATCTCCTGGGGCTTCACCGCGGCCGCGACCGGATATGTCGGCGCGGTTCTCTCTGTCGGCGGCCTTGCCGTCTTCGCCCTCTCGGTTGGCCTGGAGCGGCGCACCGGTCACGTCTGAGACTGTGGATTCAAAGGGCGATATCGGCCTGTTCGCCGCGGGAAAATGATGAGCTGGCCATCATCACCGGCTTCCGAGCCGGCGAAATTCCCGAAAAATCGAGCCGGACGCGTGTCGTCCGCTCACGCTACTTTGGCGGTTCGGCAACGAATTTCGGTGCATTGCATAAGCTTCAGCCGCCTAAGCAAATTTTTCTTGCGACATTGGCCCTTAAACCGCGTCCACCTCTTGACTTTTCATTCCTTCGGCGCGACTTCTCCGCACGTGGGGAACAGCGTTTTCCATACCGATTAACCGGAGTCATCTTTCGATGCCTAGCGACAGTAGTAGTCGATTGCCTTTGCCGTCAGTAGCATTCGTGCACTAACCGACTCCTGTCGGCTCGCCACGATCCGCTACGACGGCGGATCGACCGGAAAGGCGAGCTATAATGAACATCAACAGCTTTCCCACGCGGGCCGGCAATGCCGCGCGCGCATTCATCAATAACAATCGAGCCGTCACCATTGCGGAACGTGTCGAGGCTCTGAACGCAGTAGATGTGGCAGAGGCTGCCCGCATTCTCGCCAAAATGCCGGAAGAGCGCGCTGTGCGCATTCTCGACCGACCGGAACTGCGTAACGCTCCCGCCATTCTCGAAGTCATGGGCAATGCGGACGCCGCACGGCTGCTGCATGGCATGTCCAACGACCGCGTCGCCGACGTGCTCCTGGAAATGGATGTCGAAACTCGCGCCCGGCTCTTCGCAACATTCGACGAACATGCAAAGCAGGCGATCCAGGGCCTGATGGGCTATCCGCCGCGCACGGCAGGCGGCATCATGACGACGGAATTCGTCAGCGTGCCGGCAAGCTGGACCGTGGCCCAGACGCTCGACCACGTTCGCCAGGTCGAGCGCTCCCGCGAAACCGTCTACGCCATCTATGTTCTCGACGACGAAACGCATGTGCTGCTGCATGTCGTGACGCTGCGCCGTCTCATCACCGGCGAGCCGGATGCCTGCATCCTGACCGTGGCCCAGAAGGGCGTGCCGGTCACGGCGCCGCCGCTGATGAAGCAGGAGGATGTCGCGCGCCTGATCCGCCGCCACGATCTGCTGGCGCTCCCGGTCGTCGACGACAAGGGCCACATGCTCGGCATCGTCACCGTCGACGATGTCATCGACACGATGATCGCCGATACGACCGAAGATGCCCAGAAGTTCGGCGGTATGGAAGCCCTCGGCCAGCCCTATATGAAGATCAGCTTTGCCGGCATGATCCGCAAGCGTGCCGGCTGGCTCGCAGCCCTCTTCCTCGGCGAAATGCTCACGGCAAGTGCCATGCAGCACTTCGAAGGCGAGCTGGAGAAGGCCGTGGTGCTGACGCTCTTCATTCCTTTGATCATGAGCTCCGGCGGCAATTCCGGCTCGCAGGCGACCTCGCTGATCATCCGAGCGCTGGCGCTTGGTGAACTCAAGCTTGCGGACTGGTGGCGCGTTGCGTTCCGGGAACTTCCGACCGGCATCGTACTCGGCGCGATCCTTGGCCTCGTCGGCTTCGCCCGCATCGTGCTCTGGCAAAGCCTTGGCCTGTTCGACTACGGTCCGCACTGGCAGCTGGTCGGCTTTACCGTATTCGCGGCGCTGATCGGTATCGTCACTTTCGGCTCGTTGGCCGGCTCGATGCTGCCCTTCATCTTACAGAAGCTGCGGCTCGACCCCGCCAGCGCATCGGCGCCGTTCGTCGCGACGCTGGTCGATGTCACGGGCCTTGTGATCTATTTCTCGGTCGCGCTGCTGATCCTCAGCGGCACGATGCTCTGAGAATAATCAGACTCTCCTCGCAAAGGGGCCGGCGACGGCCCTTTTGTGTTTTTACTCCGGCTGTTTCATTCAGGCTGTGGCAGTTTCAAAGCACCATTGGTCTTGATGGTGCGGATCGCAAAGTTGGAACGCAGGTCGACCACGCCCGGAAGCACCAGAAGCTTTTCCGACATCACCTTCTCATAGGCAGCCAAATCCTCGACCACGACTTCCGCCAGGAAATCGGCCGTGCCCGAAATCAGATGGCAGGCGACGACTTCCGGAATGGCGAGCAACGCTGCCTGCTGCGTCTCGGAATTCTCCTTCGAATGATGGCCTACCTTGAGTTCCACGAAGACCGTGAGACCGAGACCGGCCTGCTTGCGATCGATATCTGCGCGATAGCCGCGCAAGAGCCCCGATTTTTCCAGATTTCGGATGCGCCTCAGGCAGGGAGACGGCGAGAGATTTACCCGCTCGGCAATCTCGACATTGGTAGCGCGCGCATCCTCCTGCAGGCAATTGAGGATCGCGATATCGAATTTATCCAGTTTTGGCATATCCGAAAAGTCCAATTATCGATATTGGCAGATTATTGCTGATAACACGATTTTTGAGACATAACTAGCAAGGACATGCCTCGGCCTTCGGCGCTATCTTCTCTTCATTCGAAAGAGAACCGGATCGTTGGAAAGGATATGTCGATGACCGCTTTGTCTCTCTCCACCCGCAAGGCAACCCCCACCGTGGTCGGCTATGCCGGTGCCATCGTCACAGTCCTGATCTGGGCGAACTGGATTCTGGCCACCCGCCACACGGCCGAAGCGCAGATGGGCACCATCGACCTCGGGCTAATCCGCTACGGCGTGCCGGCGCTGGTGCTCGCTCCCGTCTGGTGGCGGACGGGCCTGCTGCCGAAGAGCGTGCCGCTGAAGCTGCTGGCGCTGATGGTCTGCGGCTCCGGCGCCCTCTTCTTCCAGCTCACCACCTTCGCCATCCAGTTCACGCCCGCCTCATCGGCCGGTATCCTGCTCGGCGGCTCCATGCCGCTGGCGGCCGCTTTGATCGGCGTGCTCCTGTTTCGCGAACGGCCCGATATCACGCGCTGGCTCGGCCTTGGTGGCATCGTCGCCGGCGTCGTCATCCTGCTTGCCCGCAGCCTTTATGGCGTGCAGATCTCCTGGGAAGGCTTCACGCTGCTGCCGCTTGCCGCTCTGCTCTGGGCAACCTACACCCACGCTTTCCGTCGCTCGGGCCTCAGCGCCGTGCAATCGAGCGCCATCATCGCCGTCTGGTCGTTCCTGATTCATGCCGGTCTGGCCGCCATCTTCGGCAGCTCGCTGACTTCAATCCCCCTGCCGGAAATCGGCCTGCAGATCGTCAGCCAGGGGCTACTATCAGGCCTTGCCGCCACGCTTGCCTACGGTCTTGCCGTCCAGGCTCTCGGTGGCACCCAAGCCGCAGCGTTCACCGCGATCACTCCGGTTCTGGCCACGATCGGCGGCGGCTTTCTGCTCGGCGAGGAAATCGGAATGGCAGGGATTGCAGCCGCAATCGTGACCGGCGTCGGCGTTGCCCTTTCCACAGGCCTGCTCGCCCGGAAGGCCGTCCAGCATTAAATCGCATTTTGCTGAGATATGGAGCGGTTCAGCGAAGTGCTGAGCCGCTCTTTCTATTTGCCTCTGAAATTCATGGAGCTAGGATCAAAATCGAAGCGCCATGGCTACGCGTCTGGCCGGATCGGCGCCGTGGGCCAATTCATTCTCCAGGATCTGCGTGAGAGCGGCCGGCCTTTCTCCATCATCGAGGATTTGAAATCCTAAGGACGCATAGAATGGCGCGTTGAAAGCCACGTGCCGGTCCGT
>NZ_JAUQTZ010000300.1:0-998 GCF_059803845.1 Rhizobium sp. UFLA01-1127
GAACAGCGGCGCCGTCGCGCCGCAGTCGCAGGCGACACCGCCTGCCTCGACGAACCAGCCCGCCGCGACGGCACCTGCCCAGCAGGCTCCGGCCGCAACCGGTCAGCAGCCCGCGCCGGCGACGACGACTCCCGCGCCAGCCGACAACGGTGGCGTTCCGACCGGAAAGTAATTCCGGTCGCCGAAGATCATCCCCGGCAGGTCCTCGGATCTGCCGGTTTTGTTTTGTCCATATTCCGCGTTCTGTAGCCAAAATTCCGGAAAAGAATTTTAGGGCTAGCGGAATCATTTGTGAAAAGGTATCCGGTGACTCCCATGGCGCGATATGTATTCATCACAGGCGGCGTGGTTTCTTCCCTCGGAAAAGGAATTGCGGCTGCGGCTCTAGGAGCGTTGTTGCAGGCTCGTGGTTATCGCGTTCGCCTGCGCAAACTCGACCCCTATCTGAACGTGGATCCGGGCACCATGAGCCCGACCCAGCACGGCGAGGTCTTCGTTACCGACGACGGTGCGGAAACCGACCTCGATCTCGGCCACTACGAACGCTTCACCGGCCGCTCGGCCACCAAGACCGACAACATCACCACCGGTCGCATCTACAAGAACATCATCGACAAGGAACGCCGCGGCGATTATCTCGGCGCCACCGTCCAGGTCATTCCGCACGTCACCAACGAGATCAAGGATTTCGTGACCGAAGGCAATGACGATTATGATTTCGTGATCTGCGAGATCGGCGGCACGGTCGGCGACATCGAAGCCATGCCTTTCATGGAGGCGATCCGCCAGCTCGGCAACGATCTGCCGCGCGGCACGGCAGTCTACGTTCATCTGACGCTGATGCCCTATATTCCCGCGGCCGGCGAGCTGAAGACCAAGCCGACGCAGCATTCCGTCAAGGAACTGCAGGCCCTCGGCATTCATCCCGACATTCTGCTCGTGCGTGCCGACCGGGAAATCCCCGAAGCCGAACGCCGCAAGCTTTCGCTGTTCTGCAA
>NZ_JAUQTZ010000302.1:0-977 GCF_059803845.1 Rhizobium sp. UFLA01-1127
CTCGGGGGATCCCGCGTCCTGCTGCTGGCTCCAGAGGGAGCAGCAAGCACGGCCATCATGCGGACCATTCAGACTCTCGGCGGCCACTGCAGGCTGATCGGCGCCGATGACATGGAGGATCTGCTGCGGTCCTTCCCGATGAGTGACGAGGGGGCCTGGACGGATCTGATCGTCGATCACCGCATGGCGCCCTGGTATTTCAGCGACGGAAATGCGCTCGCGGTGCCGAGGCTTCGCAAGATCTTTCTGGTCAATCCCGAGGAGCGCAATACCCATCCGCTCGATCTCTTCGATGCCTGGCTCATCCGGCCGCTGCGCGAACAGTCGCTGATCGATGTGCTGAGAGGCCGCATGCGCGGCATGGAAAAGCGCGAAGCCTTGATCGAAGCGGTCTCGGAGATCGGCATAACGACGCCCGAGGCGGAGGACCGCACGCTGGATATCCTTCTGGGCGAGGATGATCCCGTGAATGCGATGCTGGTTCGGGCCATGCTCTCCAAGGCCGGCCACAGGGTTCGTCTCGTCGAGGATTTCGATGGCCTTCGTGCCCGCGCTGAAAATGCCGAAGCGCGGCCCGAAGTGCTCGTGACCGATTTCAACATGCCCGGCGGCACGGGTGCGGCTGTGCTTGCACAATTGCGCGCTTACGAGCGCCGGCAGGGTTTGTCGCCGCTTCCCATTATCGTGCTGACCGCAGACAGCCGCGATGCGATCCGCCGTCAGGCGCTTCTGGCGGGAGCCGATGCCGTCATCGTCAAGCCGGTCGATCCTGAAAAGCTGACGACGGCGTTGCAGGCCCTGTCGAGATCGGCTTGCGAACGCGGCTACACCGCCGCCCGTCACGTGTGACGCGCAAAGGCCGTTGCTGCACTTTAAATCCGCCGCATAATTCCGCCTCCGATCTTCAAACATGGGGTAATCGCGGCGCGATCGTCCCAGGTCAGTTATGCAATGATGGCTGGTAAGGGTGGTTGCCC
>NZ_JAUQTZ010000303.1:0-976 GCF_059803845.1 Rhizobium sp. UFLA01-1127
GCTATATATGGAATGGATAACCGCTGAAGGCATCTAAGCGGGAAACCAACCTGGAAACGAGTGTTCCCTATCAGAGCCGTGGAAGACGACCACGTTGATAGGCCGGGTGTGGAAGTGCGGCAACGCATGAAGCTTACCGGTACTAATAGCTCGATTGGCTTGATCGTTCCCATTGCCAGTGCTCATCTCAGGCTGAATGCAAAGCATTCATGCCTATCTTCCGCTGAATGCGAAGCATTCATGCGGCATGAGTGTCCAAAGACGTGTTCAAATAAATAAAATCCAGCTTCTCAAACTGTCCATGCAAAAGCATGAACAACAGGCCTCCGTATGGGCGGCTGATGTCCCCTTCGAGCGACAAGCGAGAAGGAAAGGCATATCAGCCCAGAAAGAGCAACTTGTTAGTCCATGCGTTCCGCATGGACTAACAAGTTGCGCTTTGCCGACCTGGTGGTTATGGCGGGGTGGCTGCACCCGTTCCCTTTCCGAACACGGCCGTGAAACGCCCCTGCGCCCATGGTACTTCGTCTTAAGACGCGGGAGAGTAGGTCGCTGCCAGGTCTGCTAATCGCAACTTCAGGCTAAATCGATGAAATCGATTTATGCCTCACGCTAAATTGCTCAGCAATTTATGCGTCACAAAATCTTCTCGTCACACTCTGAAATACGGCCAGGCCGTGTTACAATAGGCCGCTATCCAAGCGGCCTTTGTCGCTTCTGGAAGAAAAGCAATTACACCTTACGCACCCGAAATACGGTGCCAGGGAAACAAGCGATAAACCCAAAGGGTTTACGCTGACGCGACAAATCCTTCGGATTTGCGCTGGTGACGCGATAAACCGCTCCGCGGTTTACGCTGGTGACGCGACAAATCCTCCGGATTTGCGCTGGACGCGGGGTGGAGCAGCCCGGTAGCTCGTCAGGCTCATAACCTGAAGGCCGCAGGTTCAAATCCTGCCCCCGCAACCAATCCTTC
>NZ_JAUQTZ010000304.1:0-921 GCF_059803845.1 Rhizobium sp. UFLA01-1127
GGGGCAGGAATGGACAGAGATGGCGATCCTCGGCCAAACGCATGCCGTCGTCTGGAATGAGGAAGCGGAGGGCATTCACAGCCTGCAGATCTCACCCCATTTCGGCATCGGCCAGCGCGCCTTTTTGATCGAAGGGCCGGATGGCAATATCCTCTGGGATTGCCTCAGCCTCGTCGATGAAGCCAGCAAAGCCCGCATCGCCGCCATGGGCGGCTTAAACGCGATTGCGATCTCCCATCCGCATTTCTACGCGTCGATGGCCGAATGGAGCATGGCCTTCGACGAGGTACCGATCCATGTCCATGCCGATGACGATCAATGGGTGCAGAGAACGGTTGCAGCCCTGCGTCCCTGGACAGGCGAGACGCTGCAGATCGGCCGGGCGACCATGATCCGTTGCGGCGGGCATTTCGACGGCAGCTCAGTGCTTCATTGCCCGTGGCTCGACGGCGGGCGCGGCGCCCTTTTCGTCGGCGACTCCATGCAGGTGACCATGGACCGCAAGTTCGTCAGCTTCATGCGCAGCTACCCGAACCTCGTCCCCCTTAATGCCAGCATCGTAAAGGCGATATCGGAGACGGTTCGGCCCTACCGGTTCCAAACGATCCATGGCGCCTTCCCCGGCCGAACGATCGAGCGCGACGGCAACCGCGTGGTGGAACGCTCGGCGGAAAGATACGTAAAGGCGATCACCGGTTAAGGTGTCGGGGCGTACCGGACATTGCTCCAGGCGGGTTCCCCAGTCGAGCCCGCAGGCATCAGGCGCAATTTCCGACCTGCGGCGAGGACGCATCATGATTAAAGGCACGTTAATGCTTCTGCATCATATCTGAATGCATGTCTCTTCATGACATGCGCGGCGCCATGACGGCATTGTTTGAAATGATTATGTCATTTGGCTCATTTCGGCGCGCTGGCCCT
>NZ_JAUQTZ010000305.1:0-897 GCF_059803845.1 Rhizobium sp. UFLA01-1127
CCTCCAGCATCAGTTCGAACTGCTCGATTTTCCGGTCTATCTTCTCCGATGAAGGACCATGCTGCCGATGGCGCAGCAATTCCAACTGCGCACGCAGAAGATCGATAATGGAATCGCGCTTGCTGACTTCGGCTTCCTGTGCACGGAGTTTCGCCGCTTGCTCAGCGACGAGCGCACGCAAGGCAGATAGCTCATCCTGACTGTCAATCGGCGTTGTTTCCATGTCCAAAAACTAGCCGATTTGCGTCTCTAACGCCAGGTATTTCGCCCGGAACCTCCTGCAAAACAAGGGTTTTCACCCCGTTCTCCCCGGTGCGGAAGTCCACGCCGGCCTTCGCCAGTCGATCCCCTCAACAAGCATGGAAAGCTGGGCCTGCGTCAGATGCGCAACCCCGTCTTTCGCCGTCGGCCAGGGAAAGTATCCGCGCTCTAGAATTTTATAGTAGAGGCAAAATCCCTGGCCGTCCCACCACAAAAGCTTGATCCGATCAGCACGCTTTCCCCGGAATCCAAAGATCGCGCCAGAGCCCGGCGCTTCCTTTATGACAGCCTCGACCAACGCTGACAGACCATCAATGCCGCGCCGCATATCCGTCACCCCGCAGGCCAAATAGACCCGTACATTTCCCGAAGGCCCGATCATGCCGCCTCCACGCAGGCGATCAAAGATGCCAACGTCTTTCGCTCAAGGTCGGCTGGAACTTTTAAACCGCGACCGTTTCGTAGCAAGATCTTGATGAACATTGGCGCGGGCGGAGCGGCAGGCTTCTGCCGGAGACCTACTTCGTCCACGAGCTGTACCGGAAGGAACGATGGCGACGCACTAAAGTGGCTGAATGTCTTTCGCCATAAACGGATCTGACCCGGATGGATGTCATGCCGGCGGGCTACATCCCC
>NZ_JAUQTZ010000306.1:0-888 GCF_059803845.1 Rhizobium sp. UFLA01-1127
GGAATGTTCAAGGAAGCTCGGCACAACCATCTGCATCTGATCGCCGTAATAGCCAATAAGCTGCCGGAGGAATGAAATCGGCAGCAGCGTGTTGCCGGTCTTCGATTCCTGTTCGAAAATGATCTGCGTCAGGACAGAATGCGTAATATCTTCACCGCTCTTGGCGTCCTGGACGATGAATTCCTCGCCCTTCTTTACCATCTCCGCCAGATCATCCAGCGTTACGTAGGTGCTGGTGCCGGTATTGTATAGGCGGCGATTGGCATATTTCTTGATTACGATCTGGCCCTCAGTCTTTGCCATTATCAGTCTCCTGGCCCCGTCTGATTGTATGGAATATTCCTCCACCACGGAGTGTAGACGCAAAAGAAGCTTGGTGACAATCGGTTTGTGCGATGCGGCAAGACCTTTCCTTCGACTGGATTTTGAAGGCGGTGACAGCTTCGTGAAATCTGCGCGATGAAAATTCTTGCTGTTTGACTCCGGCGCAAAGCTTTGACAGTTTCGCCTCATATACGTGTTCATCTGTGAGGAGGCTTCCATGAGCAGTTCATCCATCGTCGTCGCCAGCGCGGCCCGCACCGCGGTCGGTTCCTTCAACGGCGCTTTCGCGACCGTTCCGGCGCATGAACTTGGCGCGGCCGCCATCAAGGCTGCGCTGGAGCGTGCCGGCGTCGATGCCAAGGAAGTCGATGAAGTGATTCTCGGCCAGGTGCTTCAGGCCGGCGAAGGGCAGAATCCGGCCCGCCAGGCCGCTATGAAGGCCGGCATCCCGCAGGAGGCGACGGCCTGGGGTGTGAACCAGCTTTGCGGTTCCGGCCTGCGCGCCGTGGCGCTCGGCATGCAGCAGATCGCAACGGGTGACGCAAAGATCATCGTCGCCGGGGG
>NZ_JAUQTZ010000307.1:0-855 GCF_059803845.1 Rhizobium sp. UFLA01-1127
TAGGTGATGTTGACAAAGTATGGCAACCAGATCTTGGCGGCGGCGATAGCCAGGAAAGCAGCGTATGATGTTTTGGTTTTGTCGTAGCGCGTGGCAATGCGACGGAACTGCTTCATTTTGTTGAACATGCGTTCGATGCGGTTGCGATCCTTGTAAGCGCGGTAGTCGCAAGGTGGCGGGTTCCTCCGGGTTGATCGCGGCGGAATGATCGGACGAGTGCCATGCAACAGAAGTTCCTCGCGGATGGCGTCCGCATCGTATCCCTTATCGGCAAGCATGCGGCGAGGCCGACCCACCGGCAGCGCGAGCAGGCCAGGAACGGCGCTATAATCGGAGGCTTCGCCGCCTGTCAGGATAAAGCCAAGAGGGCGTCCTTGACCGTCCGCGCGGGCGTGGACTTTCGTCGTAAAGCCGCCGCGTGATCGACCAAAAGCCTCCTTATGAGTCCCCCCCTTGCGCCGGCAGCCTGTGAATGGCCCCGGACTGTCGTGCTGTCGATCATATGCTGCCAATCGTCTGTCAGGCCCAGCTCGACGAGCGTCTCGAGCAAGGCATCCCAGACGCCTTGCTCGGCCCAACGTCGGAAACGAACGTAAACTGAATTCCACTTGCCGTATCGCTCATGCATATCGCGCCACGGACACCCGACGCGCAGCACGTGAAGCATCCCGTTCAAAAAGCACCGATTATCATGCAACGGGCGCGACTTGCGTCCGCGTTCCCTCGGTAAAAGTGGCTCGATGATCCGCCACTCTGCATCGCTCAAATCGCCACGTGCCAAAACTGCCTCCTAAAAGGTAGCCTTGAATCAGACCAAAGCTGATTTGTGAACCAACTTTGTCAACATCGCCTAAT
>NZ_JAUQTZ010000308.1:0-855 GCF_059803845.1 Rhizobium sp. UFLA01-1127
CGGTTGATCTGGTCGAGACCCTGCTCGATGTCGCGCAGATTGGTGATCTCACCCTTCATGCCGGGAAAGGCGGTGGCGATCATACCGGAACCCATCGTGCCAAAAGCGGGTGCCGGCCTGCCGTTGACATAGATATCGGCAAGCGTGCCCTCGACGGCGACCAGGCGCAAGGTTTTGGCCCTGGCGATGTCCTGTGCCGGCACGTAGACGCGAGAACTCACATAACCCCTGTCGAGATAGAGATGCGTCAGGTCGCGCAGCAGCACGTTGATCTCGCCGACGCCGACGCAGTGGTTCGCATAAGGCGCCGTGATCTTGGCTATGGCAGCCGCCGGAAACTGTTTGACGCCTTCGACCTCGACATGGGTGATCTCAAAACAGGGACCAGCCTTCCCGGCTTTGGCAGCGGCCGATGGTCGAGCCTCCGTCGGCGATGGTTGCGGCGTCATCTCGCCGAGCGCCTTGAGGCGCTGCTGTTCGGCTTCCTGTGCCTGCCGGCGCGCGAAATCGTCGTTGGGCGTCTGAGCGGCCGCTCTCGAGACGGCAAAGGTCGCCGCCAGCAAGACGCTGGCGGTCAGGGCAAAACCGTAGCGGACGGGCGCCGGGCGCCGGGCAGACGTCAGGAACATATCCGTCTGGTCAGTTGGACGCGGCCTTTTGCAGCGCATCCAGCGCCGCAGGCAATCCCTTCAGAGAGAATTTGATATTGACCTTCTGGCCATTCATCATCTGGACGCGGCCGGTACCGTCCGTTGCCTTGGTGAGGACCGCCACCATCTTGGTGTCCAGCTTCTGCTGCGACCAGCAACCGGCCTGGTTGCAATTGCGGTAGGAAAGCTGCACGACGGGCTTATC
>NZ_JAUQTZ010000309.1:0-828 GCF_059803845.1 Rhizobium sp. UFLA01-1127
GGTCAATCATTCTCTGTCCCTTCCGGGCATCCCCGCCCGGCTGATTGGATCGTGATCGACGGCAGGTCTCCTGGCTTGCGGATATCTGACAATCATCTGCCTTCCCGCAAGCATGCTTGCAGTGGCGCGGCTCGAGGCCCTGAGAGAGATCCAGCAGGCTGGTCGCTCCCGGATGATCGGCAATCCGCTTACAGTTGCGGGGGCAGCCACGGTCTAGGTCCCTCTTGGGTCGTCCTCACCGTGTTCCCTATTAATCCCTTCGGAGTCTTCCTTGGGGAACCGTCGCCTCCAGTTATTCCGGACTGACCCTTCCCGTCAAGGACGCTGAACGACAAAGAAGAAGGAGGGCATCATATTCATCGCCGGAGGCTATGCGGCCTCCGCCAGTTCCGCACGATTTCGGCCGCCCGCCTTTGCGCGATAGAGAGCCTTGTCGGCCGCCTCCAGCACGTATTTGAAGTCGGTGGTCGGTTCGAGAGAGCAGGCAATGCCGATGCTGACCGTGACGCGGATGGTCTCCTGCCCGAACATTACAATCGCCGCCTCGATATCCTTGCGGATCTTCTCCGCGACGACGACCGCCGCCCTGGTATCGGTATTCGGCAGCAGGACAACGATCTCTTCGCCGCCGTAGCGGGCGGCAATGTCGGTCTTGCGAACGGTCTGCCTGATCACATCCGCCAAGCGCGCCAGAACCGTATCGCCGAAGGAATGGCCGTAGCTGTCGTTGATCTTCTTGAAATGATCGATATCGAGCATGATGATCGAAAAGGGGATGCGTCTGGCTCCCGCATCCTTGCTGCAGCGGTCGCCTTCGCGCTGCAGGAC
>NZ_JAUQTZ010000030.1:0-57158 GCF_059803845.1 Rhizobium sp. UFLA01-1127
GCGCCGCGTATATCCTGAAAGGCTATCTCTCCGCCTTCCAAGATGGCCCGCAGATCTCCGTGACCTACGTCTGGGACGTATTGGATGGCAACGGCAACCGCGTCCACAGAATACAGGGCTCGGAAAGCGCGCCGCTCAAGCGCGGCGATCCATGGTCGGCGGTTCCTCCGACGGTCATGCAGAAAATTGCCACCAAGACCATGTCGGAATTCAATTCCTGGCGCGATTCCAGCGGTGGATAGCCACAAGCTTTTCAGAAATATGAAAGCTAACGCACCTCACCCCCTTGCATTCGAGAGCAAGGCGGTTAAAAGCGCGGCTATCAGGTTGGTAACAGGCGGGCCACAATGAAGGTTTTCGCAGGCAATTCGAACCGGCATCTTGCCGAAGCGATCTGCAATTATCTTAACGTTCCCTTGGGCAAGGCCAGCGTCAGGCGCTTCGCAGACCAAGAAATCTTCGTCGAAATCCAGGAGAACGTGCGCGGCGAGGATGTGTTCGTCGTTCAGCCAACATCGTTTCCGGCCAACGACCATCTCATGGAACTGTTGATCATGATCGATGCCATGCGGCGCTCTTCGGCGCGGCGCATCACAGCGGTTCTTCCCTATTTCGGCTATGCTCGCCAGGATCGCCGCGCCTCCGGGCGCACGCCGATCTCCGCCAAGCTGGTGGCCAACCTCATCACTGAGGCCGGCGCTGATCGCGTGCTGACGCTCGATCTCCATGCCGGCCAGATCCAGGGCTTCTTCGATATCCCCACGGACAATCTCTACGCATTGCCGATCCTGACGCGCGACATCAAGGCGAACTACGATATCGGCAACGTCATGGTCGTCTCTCCGGATGTCGGCGGCGTCGTGCGCGCCCGTGCGCTCGCCAAACGCCTGGACTGTCTGCTGGCGATCGTGGACAAGCGGCGTGATCGCCCCGGCGAATCCGAAGTGATGAACATCATCGGCGAGGTCACCGGCAAGGATTGCTTGCTGATCGACGATATCGTCGATTCGGGCGGCACGCTCTGCAACGCCGCCGATGCCCTGCTTGCACGAGGTGCGGCAAGCGTCACCGCCTATATCACCCACGGCGTTCTCTCCGGCGGCGCCGTAACCCGCGTTGCGAACTCGCAGCTGAAGGAACTGGTGATTACCGATTCCATCCAGCCGACGACGGCTGTGCTATCGGCGCCGAACATCCGCGTCATCACGACGGCAGGCCTTATCGGCGAAGCGATCAACCGCACCAGCCAGGAAGAATCGGTTTCCAGCCTCTTCGACTGAGGTCCGCAGCCGCCTCAACTCGTCTTTGCCCGCGCGGGATGCGCCTGCTTCCATGCGAGCAGGCCAACACCCAGCACCCCTGAGAGGAAGACGGCCGCCCCCGATCCCATGATCGAAGGGCCGATGCCGAACCACGCAAACAGGGTCGGCGACATCAGGTAGGCCAGCAGCAGGCCGGTGAAGATCGCGCACATCAATAGGCGATAGACCTGCGCCAGACGATGCGGTTCGCTGCGTGTCTGCATCAGATGCAGCATGGCAAGGTTCTCAAACGGGCCGTTGATTGCCGCGAAGCAGGCAACGATCATCAGCCATATCCGATCATGCATCAGCGGCAACAGGAAAACTCCCGACCCGAAGATAAGCTTCGCCGCGATGATCCAGACCACGGGCCTGCGTGGCTTGACGCTGCCGAGGATCAGATTGGTCGTCAGGTTGCCGACCCCGTAAGCGGTCATCATCAGGCTGTAGTCGGTCAGCGGGTCGGCGCTGGTTTCACGCAAGTGCAGGATCATGCCGAGCAGGATGCCCATTGCCCAGGCGACGTTTCCCGTCAAGTTGGTGAAAAGGCCATAGAGGATTGCGACATGTCCCCGCGCCGCGCGCCATCCGCCAAGAACACCGTCCACGACAGCCGCCATCCCGGAGAAATCGCGGCGTCGCGACGCCGCCGGGAGTTTCGCTACCGCCAGCCATACGGCAAGCGCCGAGAATATGAAGGTGGCTGCAGTGACGGTGAAAAACTGAGTTTTCGGCAGGAACCCATTCACGAGCGCGATGAGGCTCGGGCCGAGAATGCGCGCCATGCGGCGGGTGGCATCGAACAAGCCGTTGGTCGCATGCCGGATTTCGGCATCGACGGCAATCGTCGGCAACGTCGCCTGCAGCGACGGGTCGAACGTCGATGTCAGCAATGCGATGCTTCCGGCAAGCACGACCAGCAGCGGCAGGCTCATCAGATGCAGCATTCCCGCCAGTGATAGTATCAGCAACAGAGCCGCACGCAGCAGATCGGCAGTGATCATTGTCGTGCTGTGCCGCCAGCGATCCGTAACGATACCGCCGAAAAGGCTGCCGAACAGCAGCGTGCCGGACTGCAATGCGGAAACATATCCCGCATCGCGGCCGATGAAATCGGCAGCAATCCAGACGACTGCAACCATGTAGAATTCGGAGCCTGTAGCCGCCAGCACCTGGCCGGTCCATAGAAGAGAGATCGAGCGCTGGCTCAGCGGCTTCAGGACGAACATGATCGCATTCTGATTTCAGAGTGGCTTACTTCATCACCTGGCCGTTGACCGACATGTGACCGTCGTCTGAAAGATCGATATCCCAGCGCGAGCGCCCATCTGCGTCCGTCTTGGCAAAGCCCTTGGCCATCATCAGGCCGAAGGAGAGCTGAGACAGATCCTCCTTGGTCTTCGCGGCCTCCTGGATGGCGGCGATCGTCTTGTCGAGGTCGCGGGCAAGAACCGTCATCTTCATGGAGACGCGGTCCTTCTCGTTCAGCCAGCCGCGCAGGCTGCCGGAGGCCTCGACATCGTAGAGACCCGATACGGCACTGATCCTCGGGAAGTTGACGGTCATCGTTCCGTCGGGGAACATGGCCTTCTGCAGCTTCTCGTCCATGGCCGTGTCGCTATCCGGCTTCTTCAAGTCGGCCTGCTGGAAAACATCCACCAGCGCGGAGAAATTCAGGTTTGGCACCTGAACCTGGATATCGGCCGTATCGGGAATGAAGGCGACATAGTCTTGGGGAATCAGGCCCGTTTCCAGTGCAAGCTTTTCGGCACTTAACCCAAAATCCGCATTCATGGCCTTGGCTGGTCCGGCTATCTTGAAGAAATAGCCCATCTTCTGCAGGCCGCCATTGCCGAATGGGGTCGTAACCGCGATATTCTTGATGGCCACGGACTCCTCGAAGGAGCCGACGATCGGCATGGCATCCATCAGCAACGCCTTGACCGCCTTGCTATCGGCATCGGAAAGCGTCTTCTCGTCCTTGTGCTCGGAAACGAACTGCAGCAGGGAATTCAGGGCCTTCAAGGGCAGCTTCGTCGCTCCCATGTTGAAATCGATCGCTGCGATCTTGACTTCCCCGAGCGTCGCATCGTCGGCCGAGATCTTGTCGTAGAGCGATTGCAGGCTGCCGTTCATCTTGAGATCGAGCCTGCCCGGCTCGCCGCTGTCTGCGGACGACGCAGTGTAGGTGATACTGTCGGCTGTGGCGTCATTCTTCTGGACGCTCTTATCTTCGGCGGTGGTCTTTGTTGCAACGGTGATGCCGTTGCCCTTCATGTCCATGGAACGCAGATAATGAAGCGCCGGATCGAACACGCCCTGGACGGTCGATGACGCCAGGGCATAGCGAAATTCGGTGTCGGGGCCGCTGCCAGGTTTCGAACGGGCCGTCACATCGAAAGCATTGTTGCCTTCGATATTCCAAAGACCGCCGTCAAGCGGTGTCGCCAGCATCATCAGCGGCTTTAGGCCACTGATGTCGAAACCGCTGACATTCAGCTTGTCGAGCAGCTTCTGCAAATCATAGGTGACTTCGTAGTGCCCGCTGACCGGCTTGACGGCGATCGCGCCGCTCTTTGCGATATCATCAGGCAGGAAATAGGTCAGGTTGCCGTAGAGATCCTTCGCACCCTGCTCGCTGACGTCGGCCGCCTGGACGCTGCCGACAACGCCGGCAGCGACGACAGCCGCTGCAGCAACCGCTTTTAAACGCATAACTCACCCCCAAATATGATGAAAAAGAAACGTGCAAATCAGACGTGGCCCGATCGGACCCTTATATGGAACTTTGTCGATGCCCTGATACATGGGCTTGCCCTCAAACCTCAAGGCTTTTTCATCACCTGCCCGTTGACCGTCACAGTCCGGTCTTCATCCATGGTGACGTCCCAGCGCAGACGGCCGTCCGGATCGCTCTTGGCAAAGCCCTTGGCCGCCAGCAAGCTGAACGAGACGTTGTTCAGACGAGGCTGAGCCTTGGCTGCTTCCTGAATGGCGGCGACCGTCTTGTCGAAATCGCGCGCCAGGATGGTTGCCTGAAGAGAAAAGCCCGAATGAGGCTTGGTCGAGGCCTTTAGCTCGCCGGACATCTCGACATCATAAGCACCCGAAGTCGCACTGATTTTCGGGAACTCCAGCGTTCCATATCCGCTCGGAAACATGGTCCGCTTCAGCGCTTCACCGGAAACCGGGGCCGCTCGCGGGGCAACCGCATCGAGCGCCGTGTCGATGAGACCGGCGAAATCGATGTTGGGCACGCCAAGCTGCACATCCAGCGCCGCCGGCAGGAAGGCCGTATAAGCTGCCGGAACAAGACCCGCATCGGGCGTGAATTGCTCCGCCCGTACCTCCAGATTGACATTGGATGCCTTGGTCAGGCCATCCATACTGAACCTATAGTCGATACGTTTGACGCCGATCTTGCCCTTCTCCGTCGCCACCAGGGCATTGTTCAAGGTCACGGTCTTGCTGAGCGATCCGAAAACCGGCAGGGCGCGGTGCACGAGCTGCTCGAACTTTTCGCTGCCGCTTTCCGAAAGCTGCTTGGTCTTTACATGTTGAACGAAGAAACGAATGAGCGCCCGCAGATCCTGGGCCGGCAGGCTTGTGGCGGTGACATTCGTATCGACGCTGTCGGCACTGAATGTTATGGGCGGACCATCCGGTCGCACGGTCAATTGCTCGCTCAGACGCTGCAGCGTGCCCTGCATTTGCAGATCGACCTTGCCCGCTTCGCTGCTGTCCGTGACCGTATGCGCGAAGGAGGCGCTGTCGACGGTGGCTTCGACCTTGCGCCCGCCTCTCGGACCGCTGCCGACGCTGGAGAATTTCACGCCGCTGCTCTTGATGCCCATCGACCGCATCATTTCGATCGTGGGATCGAAAATGCCGTCGAAGGAGCTGGAAGCGATGGAGTAGGCGATATCGGAGGTCGGCGAATGCAGGGCGACATCGAGGCTGTTGTCGCCCGTCAGATGCCACTTCCCTTGTTCGATCGGCTGGGCGAAGAGCGAGAATGGCTTGAAGCCCATAACCGAAAACGCGCTGGAGTTGACCTTGTCGAAGAACTTTCCGAGGTCGTAGGTGATCTCATACTGATCGCCTGCCGGCTTGACGATCACGAAATCGCTGCGGGCAAGATCCTGCGAAAGCGAATGCGTCAGGATACCGCGAAGTTCCTTGGCACCCTGCTCGTTGACATCGGCCGCCTGTGAGGCACCGGCAAGACCCATGGAAAAAACCGCGGCGGCGATGACCCTGGAACGCATGCCCGATCTCTCCTTCTGATCCTGAACGATTGCATTCGACTGTTGATGGGGCCGAGGGTATATGTCAAGTCGTTGATACAGGCAGCGTCGCAGGCTTGTTCGGGCAGTTGCAATGTCATCACAAAGCCTCGCATTCCGGGGGTGCTTGCACCTTTCGCCGCTTTGTATTATACGCCACGCGTTCGCGTAGACACCCTTGGAGGCAACGCGGATGAGGCAGGGCTCGTCCCTCCTCCAGTTCAGCCGACGCGGCCATGGCCGGCCGGATGAACTCTCCAAATAACCTCGAAAGGAATAGCCATGAGCCACGAAAGCTACGAGCTCAAGGCCGAGGCGCGCGAACGGGTTGGTAAGGGGTCCGCCCGTGAACTTCGCCGCAACGGTTTGATTCCCGCTGTCATCTATGGTGACAAGCAGGCCCCCATTTCCATCGCTCTCAACACCAATGAGGTGACGAAGCGCATCCACGCCGGCGGCTTCCTCACGACGGTCGCAACGATCGACGTCGGCGGCAAGAAGATCAAGGTTCTGCCGAAGGACTACCAGCTCGATCCGGTCCGTGATTTCACGGTTCACGTCGACTTCCTGCGCGTCTCCGGCAACACCGAAGTCACCGTCGAAATCCCGGTTCACTTCGAAAACCACGAGAAGTCCCCGGGCCTCAAGGCTGGCGGCGTGCTGAACATTGTTCGTCACGAAGTCGAAGTTCACTGCCCGGCCGATGCCATCCCGGAATTCTTTACCGTTGACCTCAGCGGCCTGAAGAGCGGCGACAGCATCCATATCTCGGCCGTGAAGCTGCCGAAGAACGTGACCCCGGTCATCGCTGACCGCGACTTCACGATCGCAACGATCGTTGCTCCGGCTGCCGGCCTTGCGGAAGACGAAGCCGAAGGCGGCGAAGAAGCCAGCGCCTGATTGGCATCTTCAACGTAAGACGATCGAACCCGCCTCCCTTTGGGACGGCGGGTTTTTTCGTGCCGCAGAACAAATATTAGAGACAGTAAAAATACAAACTTCTTGGAATCTATACTGTCATTGATTTCCATTAACCCCAGAATTTCAGCAACATTTAACAGATTCATGAAAATCTACCCGAAAGAGTTGTAGAAAGCGGCGCCCAAGATCCGCTGGTCTATGGCTGGGGAGCTTATGGAATTATGAGCCATTCGGTCGAAAACAGGTTTTTCGCGATCGTTTGCGGTGCGCTGCTGGTTTTCGTGGCGCCGCTCTTTATCCTGTTCCTTTTTCTGTCGTCCGAACGCGCCGAAAAGGAAATCAAGGATCATATAACCGTTCTTCTCGTCGCCAATGCCCAGGCGCTGGCAAAGCCGCTATGGGATCTGGACGAGGACAGCGTAACCCAGATCAGCGCGACGACGGTTGCCGAAGGCGCGATCGTCCGTGTCAACGTCCGCGATCTTTCCGGTCAGCTCGACGTCACGCAATCGACCATTCCGAAATCCTACAAGGGCAATCTCGAGTCGGTCGATCGGCCGATCATCTATAACGGCGTGGATGGCGCGAAGCGGCTCGGCACCATAACGGTCTATTACCCTCAGCTCGGCCTCTTTGACGGACTGAAGAACGAAGAGATCGTCTTCATTTCCATCTTCATCTTCGCCGTACTGACGGTCTTCGGTGCTGCGCTGATCGGCAACCGCATCTTCGTCATCCAGCCGCTGATGCGGCTGACGCATGCCATCGAGGCCACACGGCGGCTTGGCTCGCGCCATCATGTCGATTGGCAATCAAACGATGAAATGGGTCGGCTCGCCAGCAGTTTCAACGATATGCAAAGCAAGCTCCAGCGCGAGGAAAACGAGCTGAAGCTTGCCCATCGCCGGGCCACCGATACCTATAATCTGACGCCCGCCATGCTCTTTTCGCTCGACAAGGACGATTGCATCGCGGCCGTCAGCGACTATTGGCTTGCCGCCACGGGCTATGATCGCGCCGAGGTGATCGGCCGCGAGTTTGCAAGCCTTGTCCTGCCAGACTCGCGCGCTCAGTATATCGAGCGTAAACGTGGCAACCCCGACAGCGCCGCCCGCCTCGCCGTGACGGTAAAATTCCTGTGCCGGGACAGACGTGTCATGGATGTCCTGATCCTCGAGACCACAGCGATCCAGGACGGTCTGTCGCTCTCCGTCATGACCGACGTCACCGAACTCAAGCAATCCGAAGACCGCAATCTGCGGCAGGCGATCACCGACCATTTGACCGGTCTTCTCAATCGCCAGGGCTTCGAGAGTGCGCTGGATGCCAAGATCAACGAAGCCGATCTGCGCAGGCGCGAGCTTGCCTGCCTTTTCGTCGATCTCGACCGCTTCAAATGGATCAACGACAATATGGGCCATGCCGCCGGAGATGCGGCACTGCGCGAACTGGTATCGCGCCTGCAGAAATGCCTGAAGCCGGGCGACATTGCGGCGCGTCTCGGCGGCGACGAATTTGCCATGCTGCTGCTGGCTGAGAATGCGGAAGCAAGAGCCATCGAAATGGCCGCCCGCATTGCCGAAATCTTTGAAACGCCCTTCGACGGCGATGCGCGCTTGAGCGCCAGTATCGGCATCGCGATCTATCCGCGTCATGCAGCCAATGCGGCCGAGTTGCTGCTGAAGTCCGACATCGCCATGTATGCCAAGAAGCGCGACGGCAAGAATGGGGCGCAGATCTTCGACAACGGCATGCTGGATGACTCGCGTCGCCGCGCCGAGCTGGAAAACCATATCGAAGCCGGCCTCAACGAGGACTGGTTCGAAGCCTATCTGCAGCCGGTCGTGAACATGGACGACCGCTCGATCGCCGGTTTCGAGGCGCTGATGCGGCTGCATCATCCACAAAAAGGCATCCTGCCCCCTGCCCGCATCATCGACGTCGCCGAAGAGACGGGCTCGATCATTCGCATCGGCAACCGCATCATGGAGAAGGCGATCGCCAACTTTGCCCGCCTCTCGCGTCTCGAAGGCATGCAGGACACCTATCTCGCCATCAACTTCTCGCCCTTGCAGTTCGAGCCGGAACTGCCGCTGCGGATCGCATCCCTGCTTTCGCGCCATGAAATCTCCCCCCGGCGCATCGTCGTCGAAATTACCGAAGCCGTGTTGATGGATGACAATCCGGAAACGCGCATGGTCATCAACGAAATCTGCCACTATGGCTGCCGCATTGCGCTCGACGATTTCGGCACGGGCTATTCGTCGCTGAGCTATATCAACCGCTTTCCGGTCGATATCATAAAGATCGATCAATCCTTCATCCGCGCCATCAACGACACCGCCTCCGATGTCAGTGCGAAAAGCCGCATGCTGGTCGAGAGCATCACCACGCTGTCGCACAAAATGAACTGCACGGTGATCGCGGAAGGTGTGGAAACCGAAGAGGAATGCGCGACCCTGCGCGCCATGGGCATCGATTATGGTCAGGGCTATCTATTCTATCGGCCGCTGCATCCAGACAATCTGGTAAGGACACTGGTCAGCCTTCGGCAAGATCACCCTTCCCTCGTAGCACAAGCGTCATAGCGATGAGGAGCCGCATGCGAAGACTGCTGTTCATGATTGCAACCAGCCTGTTTTCGCTGCTTCTTCTCACTTCGGCCCGCGCCGAAACCGTTCATTTCACCACCGAAGAATATCCGCCGTTCAATTATCGTGAAGGCAAGACACCGGTCGGCGCAACCACCGAACAGGCGGAGAAGATGATGGCCGATATCGGGGTCGACTATACGATCGACATCATGCCCTGGGCGAGAGCCTACAGCCAGGCTCTTATTGAGCCGATGACCTGCGTATTCGTCGCTGCGCACAACGAAGAACGCGACAAGCTCTTCAAATGGATACAGCCGCTGCTGATCGACCGTAGCATCCTGATCAAGCACAGCGGCTCGAAGGTTGCCGCAACGACCGTCGAAGAAGCAAAGGAATATCTCGTCGGCACCTGGCGCGAGGACTATACGGAAACGATCCTGCGCCGGAATAATTTCCCGCGCATCGACGTCGGCGGCGATTTCAAGGCTGCGTTCAAGAAGCTCATGAGCGATCGCATCGACCTGATGCCGATCTCGGAATTCTATTTCGACAAGCTGAAGAGCGAGGGTAACGCCGTCGAGAAAGTCACGATCCTTTCCCAGCAGCCCATGGGCATTGCCTGCCAGAAGGATTTCCCCGCCGATCTGCAGCGCAGAATGCAGGCCGAACTCGACGCGCTGATCGCAAACGGCACGCAGCGGCAGATTTTCCTGAAGTATGGGCTGCACCTCGGCGACTGACTGCATCCCGCCTTGACTTTGCCGTCAAATCGCTGTGGTGAAGGGCATCGGTGTTTTCCAAGGGGTGAAGCGCATGCTTCTCATCGCGGGCCTCGGCAATCCGGGCGCCAAATATCAGGGCAACCGCCACAATATCGGTTTCATGGCCGTGGATGCGATCCACCGGCGCCACAGCTTTTCGCCCTGGTCGAAGAAATTCAAGGCGGAGATTGCCGAAGGCGAACTCGGCGGACAAAAGGTGCTGCTGATCAAGCCACAGACCTTCATGAACCTCTCCGGCGAAGCCGTCGGCGAGGCCATGCGCTTCTATAAGCTCCAGCCATCGGATCTCCTGGTGATCTATGACGAACTCGACCTGGCAGCCGGCAAGGCGCGGCTGAAGACCGGCGGCGGCCATGGCGGTCACAACGGTATCAAGTCGATCGATGCGCATTGCGGCAAGGAATATCGCCGCCTGCGGCTCGGCATCGGTCATCCCGGCGCCAAGGAACTCGTGCACAACCACGTTCTCGGCGATTTCGCCAAGGTCGATCAAAGCTGGCTCGAGCCGCTGTTCGACGCACTTGCCGACAATGCCGACATGCTGGTGCGCGGCGAGGATTCGCAGCTGATGAACAAGATCGCCCTCGCTTTGGGCGGAAAAGCAGAAGACGACGCACCGAAGCCGGAGAAGAAGGCGCCGGCCAAATCGCATATCCATCAGGCGCGCAACCACGGCCAGCCAAAGATGCCGGAAACCGGCCCGATGGCGGAAATGCTGAAGAGGATGTTCGGCAAGAAGGATAATTGAGATGCAGGAGCCAGCAGCCGAAAATACCGCGGATATTGTCATCCGGCCGATTGCGATGGCGGACCTGCCGACGCTGCTTGCACTTTACCGGCATTTGAATGCAGAGGACCCGGTATTGGACCTGCAGCTAGCGCAGAGCCGCCTTGGTGAAATCCTCGCCCATCCCGGCATGACGATCCTCGCCGCTTTTGACAGCGACAAGGCCGTCTCTTCCGTGACGCTGATCGTTACCCCAAATCTCACGCGCGGCGGCGCGCCCTACGCGTTGATCGAGAATGTGGTGACCCACGCCGACTACCGTCGGCGCGGCCTTGCCGGCACGGTCCTCCGCAAAGCGTTTGCACGGGCCTGGGACAAGAACTGCTACAAAGTCATGCTGCTGACGGGATCGAAGAACCCGGCGACGCTGCGTTTCTACGCCAATTGCGGTTTTACCCAGGACAAGACCGGCTTCCAGATCCGCCGGCCGGCCTGACAGGCGCCCAGCGCTCCTATTCTTCCGGTTCGGTCGTGAACATCAGCGGGAAGCCCGCGCTCTTTGCGAGATCGATTGCCTCCTGCGCCTTCGTCTCGGCGATATCTCGCGCACAGACCATGACAACGCAGGTTCCGAGCTTATGCGCCGTCATCATGACGCGATAGCCGGTCTCCTCACTCATGCGGAAGACGGCCTTTAGCACCGTGATGACGAATTCCCGCGGCGTATAATCGTCGTTCACGAGAATGATCTTGTAGAGCTTCGGCCTCTCGACCTTCGGCTTCGTTTTGGGCTTTGGTTTCAGGACAACGTCATTGTCACTCATCGGCATCACCGTTGACGACAGGGAAAGGAACTTTGGGCTAATGGCCGGATTATAGTGCAGCGCACCACATCCTTCAAGAACGGTCGTGTGAGGGAGACAATGAAGCCGATATCCGCACCAAGCCTCCTCTGTGGGCAGAAAAGTGGCTCTTTGCTTGCCCAAGACTTGACCCGCAACGGCCCTTCCCCCATAGGCACTGCAAAGATTTTCTAGATATGGACCAGGTGCCATGGGTTTCAAATGCGGTATCGTCGGGCTGCCGAATGTCGGCAAGTCCACTTTGTTCAACGCGCTGACCAAGACGGCGGCGGCGCAGGCGGCGAACTATCCGTTCTGCACGATCGAGCCGAATACGGGTGAAGTCGCGGTTCCCGATCCGCGCATGCGCAAGCTTGCCGACGTCGCCAAGTCGAAGGAGCTGATTCCGACGCGCATCTCCTTCGTCGATATTGCCGGCCTCGTGCGCGGCGCGTCGAAGGGCGAAGGCCTCGGCAATCAGTTCCTGGCCAATATCCGCGAAGTCGATGCCATCGTGCATGTGCTGCGCTGCTTCGAAGATAGCGACATCACCCATGTCGAGGGCCGCATCAATCCGGTCGCCGATGCCGAGACCATCGAGACCGAGCTGATGCTCGCCGATCTCGAAAGCCTCGAGCGCCGCACGGAGCAGACGCGCAAGCGCGCCACCGGCAAGGACAAGGAATCCATGGCGATGCTGCCGATCATGGACGCATCCTTGGCACTGCTGCAGGAAGGCAAGCCTGTCCGCACGCTGCTGTCCAAACTGGATGCCGAGGAGACCCGTATCCTCAAGAGCCTGAATCTGCTGACTTCGCACCCCGTGCTTTATGTCTGCAACGTCGCCGAAGGCGATGCTGCGACCGGCAACGAGCACACGGCCGCCGTCGCCGCCATGGCCAAGGAGCAGAATTCCGAAGTCGTCGTCATCTCCGCCGCCATCGAAGCGGAAGTGGCGCAGCTGCCCGATGAAGAAGCGAAGGAATTCCTTTCGGCGCTCGGCCTCGATGAAGCCGGCCTCGACCGCCTGATCCGCGCCGGCTACAAGCTGCTGCATCTCATCACCTACTTTACCGTAGGACCGAAGGAGACGCGCGCCTGGACGATCGAACAGGGCACCAAGGCACCGCAGGCAGCCGGCGTCATCCATTCGGATTTCGAGCGCGGCTTCATTCGCGCCAATACAATCGCCTATGACGATTACATCGCCTACAACGGCGAAACCGGCGCCAAGGAAGCCGGCAAGGCGCGCGACGAAGGCAAGGAATATGTCGTCCAGGACGGCGACGTCATCCACTTCCGCTTCAACACCTGATCGCCTCCAGATTGTCGGCGCCTATCTGAGCGCCGGCAATCTCGCCTGCATACCGGAAGGCAAATGCCGCACGATGAGGCGGCGCAGATCGGCCCAGCCGATACCGATCACAAGCACGACCAGCCCGACAATTATCAGCACCAGGAAACCGATTTTGTCGAAGCCGGCATTGCTGTGCGTGAGGAGAGCCGCGGTCGCGAGGCCTAGCGAGACGAGTCCGGCGGTCACGAAAGCGCGGCGATCGATGACAAGCCCGATCAGCATCATTGCCAGAACCACCACCAGCACCGTTACGGCCTGCAGATAGCTGCCGAATGGCACATCGGTAAGATTGTTAAAGACGGTGCCGCCGCTGGCAAGCTCCAGGCGCAAAGCCAGAAGGACGGTCGAATAAAGCAATGCCGGCGCAGTCGCGAGATGCAGCCAGAACGCGACGTCGGAACGACGCGTAACCCTCTGCGGATCGCTGAGATCGAAACGCATCGCCAAGGCGAAGCTGGCGAGCGCGGTTACCAGCAGGATCATGAGCGTCTGGATCGGATAGTCTGCCGGCACATTCGTGGAACCCGTCACCGTACCGGCGACATAGAAGACCGCTGCGAGAAACAACCCGAACAACGAGAATAAAAATAACGCCAGCGACAGCGGCACGCGATAGCGCCAGTAAAACAATGCCAGCGACAGCGGAAATGGCGCCGCTATGACGATTGCGCCGATGGTGAAATTGTTGCCCAGTGCCGGCGTGGAGCCGACGTAGGTCACCACGGTATGGAAAACCCAGGCGACGAGCGCGACAGTCAAATCCACGGCCGGAAGCGCCAGTCGTTGACGTCGCACCAAGATCTCCGCCAGGACGACGATTGCCAGCAAGGACAGGTAGCGGTTTGCCACTCCCCAGAGCCCGACCAGCAGCACGATGACCCCGATAGTGATGAGCACGTCGTGAAAACCGCGCACGAAACGCGGCGCTTCCGTATCTTCCACCGGATTGGACTCATCAAGGGAGCGCGGCGCCGAGAGCCCCCGATCTATCGACAGAGCGCCGATGTCCTTCCCCGTGAGATAGGGCAGCAATCTCTCGGCCTGGCTCGATGAAATAATCCCCTCGCCGGCTGCCTCGTCCAATGCGATCTTGAGTTCGCTCATTCCTGCTTCCGTCCCGTTTTGCAACGAACAAGCCTCAACACATCGCCGCCGCACAATCAAGGGCTGCCGGACGCCGGTAGGCAATCACCCTGTGATCGCCCGTCATGGTCATGGAAAATGCTTGCACCGCCACAGCTGGCCATGCGATTGCCGATGGACGAGACGTGGAGGACGACAGAAGACATGACGAAACTCGTCTACGAAGACTTCCGGCCGGGACGGGAATTTCCGCTCGGCCCTAAACATATGACAGCGGCGGAAATCATCGAATTCGCCAGGGAATTCGACCCCCAGCCGATGCATCTGGACGAGGAAGCCGGCCGGGCCAGTATTCTCGGCGGCCTTGCCGCTTCCGGCTGGCATACCTCGGCGGTGTTCATGCGCATGATGTGCGACTCCTACCTCCTTGAGGCCGATGCACAGGGTGCACCGGGCATCGATTTCATGGAGTGGAAAAAGCCCGTTCTGGCCGGAGACACGCTGTCGGGCCGATCCATCGTGGTGGAGGTACGCCCCATGCGCTCCCGCCCGGGCATCGGCATCGTTAAATTCCGTCATGAAGTCGAGAACCAGCGCGGCGAGCTCGTCTGCCTCGGAGAGAACGCGACCATGATCCGCATGCGCGCCAGCACGGAGGTCTCGGCATGAAGATGAGCGACCTCTATCCCTTGGGCGAACGCGTCGAGATCGGCAGCCATACCTTCACACCCGAGAGCATCGTCCGCTTCGCCTCGCGCTTCGATCCGCAGATTTTCCATATGGATGCGGAAGCGGCCAGGCACTCACTGTTCGGCGGTCTGTGCGCCTCCGGCTGGCATAGCTGCTCCATGTGGATGCGCAGCTTCGTCGATTTTTGGAAGTCCGAAACGTCCCGGCTTCTCGCCGAAGGCAAGACGCCGCCCAATCTCGGCCCATCGCCGGGTTTCAAGAATCTGCAGTGGCTGCGCCCTGTCTTTGCCGGCGACACGATCACCTATGGCGTGACCATCCTTGGCAGCCGTCCGCTGGCCTCGCGCCCCGGCTGGACGCTCTACACGCTCGCCTGTGATGGGGTGAACCAGCATAACGCACCGGCATTGCGCTTCGAAAGCACCGTGCTGGCCTTTGAATAGCAACCTGCCGAGGCCGCTCATGACGGCCCCGGCAATCTGCCAGGCGGCTTAATGCCCGGCGAATTCTACCAGCGTATGCACCGGCACATCGAGCTCTTCGAGCTTCCTGCGGCCGCCAAGGTCAGGCAGATCGATCACGAAGCAGGCTGCAACGACTTCGGCGCCGATCTGACGCAAGAGCTTCGTCGCACCGACGGCGGTGCCGCCGGTAGCGATCAGATCGTCCACCAGAATGACCTTCTCGCCAGGATTGATCGCATCGCGATGCATCTCCATTTCGTCGACGCCATATTCCAGGCTGTAGGCAATGCGGACGATATCGTGCGGCAACTTGCCCTTCTTGCGGATCGGCACGAAGCCGGACGACAGCTGATGCGCCACTGCACCCCCGAGAATGAAGCCCCGCGCTTCCATCCCGGCGACCTTGTCGATCTTGGAACCGGCATAGGGATGCACCAGCGCATCCACGGCCCGACGAAACGCCCTGGCATCGCCAAGCATCGTCGTGATGTCGCGGAAGATGATACCTGGCTTGGGATAGTCCGGAATGGAACGGATGCTGGCAGCGAGCTCCGAAGTGATAGTGTTCATGAAATATGTACTCTCAGGCTATGATAGGGCCGGCCGTACCCTATCAAGACCCGGGCGTCAGACCAACAAAAAAGGCGGCCTCGACCGGCCGCCTTTTCGTTGAAACATCGCAATACTCAGTGAGCGCCCGCTTTGGCATAGACGGAGCGCTTGGTGAGATAGATCAATGCCGAGAAGATCAACAGAAACACCATGACCATGAAGCCGAGGTGCTTGCGATCTTCCAGATGCGGCTCGGAGGTCCACATCAGGAATGCAGCCACGTCGCGTGCATACTGGTCTACCGTCTGCGGCGAGCCGTCGTCGTAGGTTACCTGGCCGTCGGACAGCGGCTTCGGCATCGCAAAGGTCGCAGCCGCACTGAAATACGGGTTGTAGTGCGAGTTCTGCGGCACCTTGAAACCGGCCGGCGGCTCTTCGTAGCCGGTCAGCAGCGAGTAGATATAGTCCGGCCCGCCTTCTTGATACTGTGTGAAGATATCGAAGATGAACTGCGGGAAGCCGCGCTCGATTTCGCGTGCCTTGGCAAGCAGCGACATGTCGGGCGGCACCGCCCCGTTGTTGGAGGCGGCAGCCGCCTCGTCGTTCGGGAACGGCGAATTGAAATGGTCGGACGGAAGCGCCTTGCGGCTGAACATTTCACCCTGAGGGTTCGGCCCGTCCTGCACCTCGTAATTGGCGGCAAAGGCCTTTACCTGGGCTTCCGAATAGCCGAGATCTTCCAGCGTGCGGTAAGCCACCAGCTTCATCGAGTGGCAGGCCGAACAGACTTCCGTATAGACCTTGAGGCCGCGTTGGAGCTGCGCCTTGTCGTAATAGCCGAACGGACCGGAGAAGGTCCAATGCTGTTCGCGCGGTTCCTTCAGCGGATAATGCGGCGTCTCGGCTTCCGCGGCAGGCTTCGTTTCCGCAGCGATCGCGGAAACAGTGGCCGAACCGCCGATCAGGGCGAGCGAGAGAAGGCCGGCAACAATCTTTTTCATCGTTTTCTTCCTTCCAACCGCTCAGGCGCTCATCGCGACGGCGTCTTTTTTATTGCCGCCCTGCTTCTCAAGAACCGCCTCCGTAATCGAATTCGGAATGCGTTTCGGTGTCTCGACTATGCCAAGGATTGGCATGATGACCAGGAAGAACAGGAAGTAGAACAGCGTCGCGAACTGCGCTGCCGTGGTGTAGATGCCTTCCGCCGGCTGAGAGCCGAGCCAGCCGAGCAGGACGGCATCGGCGATGAACAGCCAGAAGAACAGCTTGTACCAGGGACGATAGACGGCCGAGCGAACCTTCGACGTATCGAGCCAGGGCAGGAAGAACAGCACGATGATCGCGCCGAACATGGTCAGAACGCCGCCGAGCTTGGAGTCGATCGGGCCGATGTTGAAGGTGATCGAGCGCAGCATCGCGTAGAACGGCAGGAAGTACCATTCCGGAACGATATGGGCCGGCGTCTTCAGCGGATTGGCCGGGATATAGTTGTCGGCATGGCCGAGGAAGTTCGGCAGGTAGAAGACGAAATAGGCGAAGACCAGCAGGAAGATGGAAACGCCCAGCGCATCCTTCAGCGTCGCATAGGGCGTGAAGGCGACCGTGTCGGTCTTCAGCTTGACTTCGACGCCGGTCGGGTTCGTCTGGCCGGTCACATGCAGCGCCCAGATGTGCAGGATGACGACACCCGCAATCATGAACGGCAGCAGATAGTGCAGCGAGAAGAACCGGTTGAGCGTCGGATCGTCGACGGCGAAGCCGCCGAGCAGGAAGGTCTGGATCCAATCGCCGACCCACGGGAAGGCAGAGAAGAAACCGGTGATGACGGTTGCGCCCCAGAAGGACATCTGCCCCCAGGGCAGAACGTAGCCCATGAAGGCCGTCGCCATCATCAGAAGATAGATGATCACGCCGAGAATCCAGAGGATTTCGCGCGGCGCCTTGTAGGAGCCGTAATACAGGCCGCGGGCGATGTGCAGATAGACCGCCACGAAGAAGAAGGACGCGCCGTTGGCATGCATGTAGCGCAGCAGCCATCCGTGATTGACGTCGCGGACGATCTTTTCGACCGAATTGAAGGCGATCGCCGTATTGGCGGCATAGTGCATGGCGAGCACGACACCGGTCAGGATCTGCAGGACCAGCATGACGGCCAGCATGGCGCCGAACGTATAGGCATAGTTCAGATTGCGCGGGACCGGGTAGGCGACAAAACTGTCATAGACCATACGCGGCAGCGGCAGCCGCGCATCGACCCATTTTTCGAGCCCTGTCGATGGCTCGTAAGACGAATGACCACTCATGATTCAGTTCCCCCTCAACCGACCTTGATCTTCTTTTCCGACGTGAACGCATATTGCGGAATCGCAAGATTCATCGGCGCAGGCCCGTGGCGAATGCGGCCGGCGGTATCGTAGACCGAGCCGTGGCAGGGACAGAACCACCCGCCGTATTCTCCCGCCTGACCAAGCGGAATGCAGCCGAGATGGGTGCAGACGCCGATCATGACGAGCCAGTTTTCCTTGCCCTCGCCGGCCGAACGGGCGACATCGGTTGCCTGTGCGTCCGACGGCAGATTGGCGTTGCGGGCGATCGGATCCTTCAGGTCCGAAAGCTGCGTGCCCTTGGCATCGTCGATTTCCTTCTGCGTGCGGTTACGGATGAAGACGGGTTTGCCGCGCCACTTCACCGTCAAGGACATGCCAGGCTCGAGACTCGACACATCGACTTCGATGGATGCAAGAGCGAGCGTCGATGCATCCGGCCGCATCTGGTCGATGAACGGCCAAGCCACGGCAACGGCACCCACTGCACCGGCCATACCTGTCGTCAAATAAAGGAAATCGCGACGAGTCGGCTCGCCGGTGGACTCAACTGTCGTACTATGCTCGCTCAAGGCTGCACATCCTCTTCCCGCAGACCACGGCAAAACCGTGATACCCCTCTCACTAACGGCGAATCAAAGCGACCATAATTTAGCCATAGATTCCTCCGTAACCCGCTGCGTTCTAAGCTTGATCGCAAATTATGTCCAGTCTTGGCAAGGGGAGAGGGCACAATGTCGCGGCAAAACTGCGCTGTTTCGCGGCAAGCCCGGAGCGTAAATCTTCCCCTCACCGGGACGAGAAGTTAAGCACCTGAAAAACCACAGAATTCATACGGAATTTTTCTTTGGTGCGGAGCAAAATAGACGCTGAATCGATTGCTGCACGCGATGAAAATAGCCGCGGCATCCGGGAAACTCGGTGCGAACCTCCCTTTTGCCGGCGACCGCGAACACATCTGATGCACGATTTATCGACCTACGCCATAATCGCGCGGTACCGCCAACGCGCTGCGAATGGAGGCCCTATTCCGCATCCGCCGCGATGAAGCCGCCGGATTGGCGAGCCCAAAGCTCCGAATAGAGGCCGCCGCGGGCGATCAGCTCGTCATGGGTCCCCTCCTCGATGATCTTACCCTCGTCGATGACGATCAGACGGTCGAGCTTAGCGATGGTCGACAGCCGGTGTGCTATCGCGAGAACGGTCTTATCCCTCATCAGCCCTTCCAGATTGGACTGAAGCGCTGCCTCTGCCTCCGAATCCAGCGCAGACGTCGCCTCGTCGAGTACGAGAATCGGCGCATTCTTCAGCATGACGCGCGCAATCGCGATGCGCTGGCGCTGGCCGCCTGAAAGCTTGACGCCGCGCTCGCCGACATGGGCCGCATAAGCGATGCGTCCCTTCTGATCCTCCAGAGCGGTAATAAATCCGTCCGCCTCCGCCTGTCGCGCCGCCGCCACCATCTGCTCGTCGCCGGCATCGGGGCGGCCAAAAAGGATGTTGTCGCGAATGGAACGATTGAGGAGTGCCGTATCCTGCGTCACCGTGCCGATGGCGCCACGCAGCGATTCCTGTCTAACCGTGGCGATGTCCTGGCCGTCGATCAGGATACGGCCCCCCTCGAGATCGTAGAAGCGCAGCAACAGGTTGACGAGTGTCGTCTTGCCCGCCCCCGAGCGGCCGACGATGCCGACTTTCTCTCCCGCACGCACATGGAAAGAGAAATTGTCGATGATGCCGCCGCCGCGTCCGTAGTGGAAGCTTACATCGTCAAAGCGGATCTCTGGGCCTTTGACCGTCAGGTCCCTCGCGTCAGGCCGATCGACAAGCCCTATCGCCTCGGAGATCATCTCGGCCGAATTCTGGATGGTGCCGAGATTGCGCATGATGGCATTGAATTGCGACATCATGCGGCCGAACAGCATGTTAAGACGGAGCACCATGCTGAGCGTGAAGGCGACGCCGCCCGTCGAAATCTCTCCCGCCAGCCAGAGATGCACGGCCAATGCGCCGATGGTGGTGATCATGACGCCGGAGAGCAGCGCCAGCGAGGAGCGCACGCCGGTCAGCAGCCGCGTGAACGGCATGACGGCTGCCTGGAAGCGGTCGAAGCCGTTTCGGATGTAATGGTCGTTCTGCTCTTCGCGGCCGAAGAGCTTCAACGTCTGGATATTGGCATAGGCATCGACCATGCGGCCATTCAGCATCGAGGACGCCTCGGCCGCATTACGCGCATGCTGCCGGATGCGCGGCACGAAATAGCGGGCGAGCAGCGAAAAGATGCCGATCCACACTGCGATCACCAGCGCCAGCCGCCAGTCGAGCCCACCGACCAGCGCAATGGTCGATGCGGCATAGATGATGATGAACCAGACCACCTGCAGCAGCGAGACGACGAGATCGCCAAGCGCCTGCCCGGCCGACCAGACCTTAGTGACGACGCGGCCGGAAAAATCGTTCTGGAAAAACTCGACCGATTGTCGCGCCACATGCCGGTAGGCCTGCCAGCGCACGAGGTTGAGAAAGCCCGGGACGACCACCTGCTCCTCGACCAGCGCGCCGAGGCTGACGATGACGAAGCGCACGACGAGCACGACGAAGACCATGCCGAGCAGCGTTCCGCCGTGGCCGGCAAGCAGCCCCGACCACCCCTCGCCCGGCTTCACCTTGTCGAGAATATCGACCAGATGGCCGACGAACCAGAACAGCGCTGCTTCGAGCATGGCGACTGCTCCGCCGAGCGCCGCCATGGCCAGGAAGGGTCCCTTGGCCTGGCCGACATAGTACCAGATGAACGCACCGAGCGACCGCGGCGGTCGAAGATCGCCACGGCGATAATAAGGATCAATCCACGTCTCGAACAGACGGAATACCGAACGAATGAACATGTCCAGCGATATAGGGAATTTCCGAAGGTCCGGAAAGTAAAGGCTGGCCACGGCAAAGGTTACATTTTCGTTAGAATAACCTGTCCGTGCGCCATGATCGAGCGCCAAGCGCCAAATGACGACCGAGCTGCAATTTCGTTCAAGACCGGAAAACGCGATGCCTCGATATTGCCGGAAGCCATTATCGAGTGAGATTCATGCCCGCCATCTCCCCGCAAGCCGAAGCGATGTATCCGCGGCATCCGTTATCAATCCGCACCTTGCCCGCGGTGAACCTGCCAGCCGGATATTCCGGCGTGCAAAATAGTGCAATTGCCGATCTCGTCGTCGGAAAAGCTTCACCCGCGGTCCGCCCGGACCCCTCGCGCGGATCGACGCCCGAAACAGGCGCGTTGGCCCAGCCCTTGCCGCCGATACTCCGCTCTTCCATGGGGGCGGTCGCATGAGCATCGACTTTCTGATAACAACCCTCATCGTCGTGGCGTCTCCCGGCACCGGCGCAATCTACACGCTTGCCGCCGGATTATCGGGCGGTGCGAGGGCGAGTATAGTCGCCGCGTTCGGCTGCACGCTCGGTATCATCCCGCATTTGCTTGCCGCAATAAGCGGCCTTGCCGCACTCCTGCACACCAGTGCCGTGGCATTTCAAGCGCTCAAATGGCTCGGAGTGGCCTATCTGCTCTACATGGCCTGGTCGATGTTTTTGGAACGGGGCATTATGCGCGTTGACGGTGCACCGACCGACAAGAGCACGCGGCAAGTGATCGCCTCGGCAATCCTGATCAATCTGCTCAATCCCAAATTATCGATCTTTTTCTTCGCCTTCCTGCCTCAATTCGTGATGCCGGATCAGCCGAATCCGATTGCGCTGATGCTGAAGCTGAGCCTGGTATTTATGGCGCTCACCTTCGTCATTTTCGCAGGCTATGGCGTGTTCGCGGCCTATCTGCGCCGCCGTATCGTTGCAAATCCGGCCGTTCAGTCTTGGATGCGGCGAAGCTTTGCGGCCGCCTTCGGATTGCTCGCGGTACAACTTGCTCTTGCGAGCCGTTAGAGCCTCGGCCTTTTAGCGGCCGGCCTGAAGCCTTTGTTCCGCCAAAACGGCATCGTCCAAAGGCGCATGGAAGCAACAACCGGGGCGCCTCGGCGCCCCGGTTGTCCAGCTCGCTATTGTGCTGCCGCCTCGACCTCTTCGTGGTCGGCGAGGAAACCGCCGGACTGGCGGCTCCAGAGTTCGGCATAAATGCCGCCATTCTTGACCAGTTCCTGATGCGTGCCCATTTCGATGATCCGGCCTTTGTCGAGAACGACGAGGCGGTCCATCTCGGTCAAGGTCGACAGGCGGTGGGCGATCGCAATCACCGTCTTGCCGTGCATCAGCGCGAAGAGGTTTTCCTGGATCGCCGCCTCCACTTCGGAATCGAGCGCCGAGGTTGCCTCGTCGAGCACCAGGATCGGTGCATCCTTCAGGAAGACGCGGGCGATCGCGATACGCTGCCGCTGGCCGCCTGACAGTTTGACGCCCCGCTCGCCGACCTGCGCATCGAGCCCCGTGCGGCCATGCATGTCGACCAGTCCCTCGATGAACTCCCAGGCATTGGCGCGCTTGGCCGCCTGGATGATGTCCTCGTCGGTCGCGTCCGGGCGGCCGTAGGCGATGTTGTCGCGGATCGAGCGGTGCAGCAGGGACGTATCCTGTGTCACCACGCCGACCATCGAGCGAAGGCTGTCCTGCGTCACCCCGGCAATGTCATGGCCATCGATGGTGATGCGGCCGCTTTCCAGATCGTAGAAGCGCAGCAGCAGGTTCATCAGCGTCGTCTTGCCGGCGCCCGAGCGGCCGACGAGACCGACCTTTTCGCCCGCGCGGATGTCGAGGCTCAGATCCTCCATGACGCCCTTCGCCTTGCCATAGTGGAAGCGAATGTGCTCGAACCGGATCGCACCCTGCTTGGCAACGATCGCCGAAGCTGCCGGCTTGTCGACGATGTCGTGCGGCTTCGTCATCATCTCCATGCCGTCATAAACGGTGCCGATGTTCTCGAAGAGCGCCGAGACTTCCCACATCACCCACTGCGACATGCCGTTGACGCGCATGGCAAGGCCGATGGCAATGGCGATGGAGCCGACCGAGATCGAGCCGCTGAGCCAGAACCAGATCGACAGAGCCGAGACGATGAACAGCGCCGCGCAGTTGTTGAAATAGACCGAGGCGTGGAACAGCGTCACCTTGCGCATCTGCTTGTGCACGGTATCGAGGAACTCCTCCATGCCGGCCTTGGCATATTTCTCCTCGCGGCCCGCATGGGAGAACAGCTTCACCGTGGCGATGTTGGTGTAGCTGTCGACCACACGGCCTGTCATCGACGAGCGCGCATCGGCCTGCTGCGCGGCGATCTTGCGCAGTACCGGCACGAAATAGCCGACGATGGCGACATAGACGCCAAGCCAGACCAGGATCGGGATCATCAGCCGCCAGTCCGCCGCCCCGATGACAAGGATCATCGACAGGAAATAGGTGAACACGTAGACGAAGACGTCCAGGATCTTCATGACCGTTTCGCGCACGGCAAGCGAGGTCTGCATCACCTTGGTGGCGACGCGGCCCGCGAACTCGTTGGCGAAAAAGGTCATGCTGTGGCGCAGCAGGAAGCGGTGCATCTGCCAGCGCGCAATCATCGGATAGTTGCCAAGCAGCACCTGATGCATGATGAAGCTGTCGAGGATCGCCGCTGCCGGCAAGCCGGCAAGCACCATCGCGCCCATCCAGAAGAGCTTGTGCCATTCCGTCTGCAGGAATGTCGTCTTATCCGCCTTCGTCAGCCAATCGACGATGTTTCCGAGAAACTGGAATAGCGCCACCTCACCGATCGCAATCGACATGGTGAGAATGCTCATGGCGATCAGCCACGGCAGGGCCGGCCTGGAATAATGCCAGCAGAAGGCGAAGAGGCCGCGCGGCGGCGTATCCGGCACCTCGCTCGGGAATGGATTTAGTCGGCGTTCGAACCAGCCAAACATTGAAATGCTCCAAAGACTCGACCCTTCGACCACCCGCTGCGCGCAAAGGTCGCAGACTCATATGGTGGCCGGGCGGTAAAACGACGAGGCCATGCAGGCCGCGCAGTGATTTAAAGAAGGGGGGTACTTGCAAATACGCGCCTTGCAGCGCTCTTCAAATCCGTGGATTCACGGTTCGGAGGCGCATAATCACAAACAAGATATCCATCTGAGCCTCCTTCTTTCGCAAGTTGTAGAGCACCCGTCTTTTAGCGCGACTTTTCTTGTTTGAAAAGCGAAATATGCCTGAAAAATGGGCTAAATCCTTCAATTCTGTTTATGGCAGGCATCATGGAAACTAAGGGCTCGCCAAAAATCGAAGACAAATCCAGGCGATTTCGCTAGTTGCAGCACATGACAAAACTTCGCATCGCTCTCTACCAGCCCGATATTCCCGGCAATACCGGTACGATCCTGCGGCTCGCCGCCTGCCTCGGCCTCGGCGTCGACATCATCGAGCCGGCGGGTTTCGACATCTCCGACCGCAATCTGAAGCGCGCCGGCATGGACTATCTTGCCTCCGTCGCCCTCACGCGGCATGTGAACTGGGAGCGCTTCGAGGCATGGCGGCAGGAAAGCGGCCGCCGGCTGGTGCTGGCCTCGACGAAGGCAGCTCAGCCTTACACCGGCTTCGCCTACCGCGATGGCGATGTGCTTCTCTTCGGCCGCGAGAGCGCCGGCGTCCCGGACCACGTACACGAAAGAGCCGGCGGTCGCGTTCTCATCCCCATGGTCGAAGGCCAACGCTCCATCAATGTCGCCATGTCCGCGGCGATGATAGCGGGTGAAGCGCTGCGGCAAACGCAATGGTCGCCGCCTGCACCCCGAGCCTGAATGTCGCACCCGAATAGGCGTTGGCACACCGAATAAAGTGTGAGAAGCTTCATTATGGAATGCTCTAACTCAGGCGACCTTGGCGAGGTGACCCATGTTCCAGACGGCATTCACGCTTTCCCTCACGCAGTTTGCGCGCGCATTGAGCCTCCCCGAACGGCTCCAGCATTCGCCTGCTCGCAATCTGGCCCTCGAAGGCTTTCGTCAACGGAATTTCGCACTTGATGCGCTGTTCTACGATGTCAAGGTGATCACGCCGGAAGAGGCCTTCTACATCAGCGATTCCCTGGCCGCCGAAGGCGCGATCATGATCGTCCCGCCGAGCGGCCTTGGTGCGCTCACCCTCTGCGAAACCATCGATGAGTTCGTCCTGCGCGGAGGCGGCAATGCCCGGGCGCTTGCCGTCGCCGGCATCGGCGGTTCGGCGCTCGGCGCCGCCGCATTCGCCCGCAACGTGGCCGATGCGCTCGACGCGCCCGTCGCAGTCGTCGTCTCGGGCTATGGCATCGCCGATGTCATCACTGAAGCCTTCGGCGGACTGTTTTTCTTCGGCCACCTGCGAGGCCTGCGGCCATTTCTCGAAAGCCTGGACGACCTTGCCGGCCGCCCCAGGGTCGGCGCGCATCGCGACGAAACGACCGCCCGAGCGAGCCTCGACACCAGAACCGTGCAGGCGCTTCTTGCCGACCGCCGCCTTTCCTTCCGCCTGCTCACTGGCCACTCCAAGGGCAATCTCGTGCTGTCGGCCGCACTGCATAACCTTTGGAAACAGGACGAAGGGCGGGTCGCCGAACTGGCGCGGCATACGAAGATCGTGACGATCGGCACGCGCATCGCCATGCCGCCGGTTTTCACCGACGTCGTCGACGTCATGGGCGAATGGGACTGGTTCGGCGAGATCAACTCCCGGCCGTTCATTCATGCCGATCGGCGCGTTCCGCAGGCGTGGCATCACACGAACACCGACTTGGGCGGGCATCTGCCTGTGACAACCACGCTTCGGGAAATCCTTGCGGCATCGCCAATCGTCGAGAGCCCCCAAGCAGCGGACCATCAGACCGAAACGCCCGGTGCGATATCCGAACCGGCAATGCCGCACACGGAGGCTCTCTTGCCTCCCGTTCCGGGCGGAAGACAACGAGCAACGATAGAAATGGTCAAGAAAGCCTTCTCTGCAGGCATCGCGGTCCAGCCGGCCGGATCCGGCGCATCGGATGATCCGCAATCAGCCAACCCGCATTGATTGCGTCATAAAGGGTGTGTTTGCCGCAAGCATGCTGAGATATGCTTCGGCCTCATTGCCCGTCGCTGCGAGCCGGTTTTTCGTTCGGCTCAATCCGCCGACGGCAGGCGCCGCATGGTAAATTCGATGCGATCGCCGTCCACCTGACGCCAGCTTTCCACTTCGGTCCAATAGGCAGCTTTCGGAAATTCATCGAACCACTCGCGCGCCTTTTCACGCGCTTCGGGGCGACTGAGACAAAAGGTTTCGCGAACGAATTCGCTTTTCCCGCCTGCAGGGTGATCCTGCCGGTAACGGAATATTCTGTTTCTCAACCCATCCAAGGGCGGCGGTCCAGGTATCCTCATGACAAAACCTCGCCTTCGAGAGGGGGAACATAATACCGCATTGTGAAATTTGCGAGTCGATTCTCCTGCGGCTCCGCCGCACTGGCAGCGCCGCAATCTTGCTGATATTCCAAATCACGATACATACGGTGCGAATCGCGGGCCGCCGGCTGCTCGCACCGTCGGAGAGCGTGAATGGAACGACCCAATCTTCCCAAGGGATTACCCGAGGATATTGAAGAAAAGAAAGAGGCCGCACGGCACTGGTTCGAAGGCCTGCGCGACACGATCTGCGCGGAATTCGAGCAGCTGGAAAACGAGGTGACCGGCCCCCTTTCCGACCAGGAGCCCGGCCGTTTCGTGGCCAAGGACTGGCAGCGGGAGAAGGGTCAGGGCGGCGGCGGCCGCATGTCCATGATGGAAGGCCGCGTCTTCGAAAAGGTCGGGGTCCACACTTCGACGGTCTACGGCGAATTCTCTCCCGACTTCCGCAGCCATATCCCAGGCGCCGAGGAAGATCCCCGCTTCTGGGCCTCGGGGCTCTCGCTGATCGCCCACCCCGTCAATCCGAACGTGCCGACCGTGCACATGAATACGCGCATGGTGGTGACGACGAGCCAATGGTTCGGCGGCGGCGCCGATCTGACGCCGATGCTCGACCGCCGGCGCACCCAGGAAGATCCCGACACTGTCCTCTTCCATCGCGCCATGCAGATCGTCTGCGACCGCCATTCCGTCGCCGACTATCAGCGCTACAAGAACTGGTGCGACGAATATTTCTTCCTGAAGCACCGCAACGAGCCTCGAGGAATCGGCGGCATCTTCTTCGACTGGCTGCATTCGACGGAAGAAGCCGGCGGCTGGAGCGCGGATTTCGCCTTCACCCGCGATGTCGGCCGCGCTTTCGCGATGGTCTATCCGCGGATCGTTCGCTCCAATTTCAACGAAACATGGGCGGAGGAGGATCGCGACGAGCAATTAATTCGCCGCGGACGTTATGTGGAGTTCAATTTGCTCTACGATAGAGGTACAATATTCGGGCTGAAGACAGGCGGCAACGTCGAGTCGATCCTATCGTCTCTGCCGCCGGTGGTGCGTTGGCCCTGAACATGCCGCACAAAATCGCATGGCGGTTTGCGATAGCGGCGTGGAAAACAAAGGATCGAAGCACAGTCAGCGATCTGAAAGACCGCGACGTGCTTCGGGCGTTCAGAAAAAAATTTAATCGGACAATGCCCTAAAATCGGCGGGAGGGATGCCTAAGTGACCTAATGCTCGTTCCAATCGGAGGAGGTTGTAATGGCAGCAGAGAAACAAGTCACGGAAGCTTCGAAAGAACAGAAACTTTCGCGCGCAGTCGACAGTCCGGAATTCATCGTCCGGCTGGCCGAGGATATGCGGATCCGCAGTGGATCCGATCTGCCCCTTTCCTGTTTCATCGAGCAGGTAAGAATGCAATTGGCAGGCAAGTCGCCGAAGGATATCGTCCGCTTCGCGGCCGATCGTTCGGCAAGACAGGCGCCGATTACCAAGTATCAATCATCGGACTGCTTCAAATCCTGGGCAATGCCGGATTGAATTCGGAAGACCGACGCCGGCGAGCGATAGACTTGCCGGATGGCGGAAACCTTTTCCCGCCCATCGCGTTTAGGCCTTCATGCCTTTCGCAGGGCGAAAAGGATTGAAAGATTGAGGAGGAAGATATGCGGCTATTCGAATGTGGTACGCTTGTGCCCGGTTGCGCCTGGCATACCCGCGCCAAGGATGACGCCGAGGTGGTCCGCCGCGCCGTCGAACATATGCGGGAGGCGCATGGCGAAACCATCATCCGCGAAAACATGGTCGACAATATCAAAGCAAGGATTCGCGACGAGGCCAATGCGGCCTGATCGGCGGTTCGCCAGTCAACCCCGCGGATCAGATTTCATTATCAGGCATTGGCCAAATCCTTGAGTCGGGCGAGAAGGCTCGCCCGGTTCATCGCGAAATTCCCCTCGAGCCACTCATGCTCGAGTTTGGTCAGGAGCTCGCCCACGCGCGGCCCGGCGCTGACGCCCGCGGCAAGCGCATCTGCGCCGCTGAGCGGAAAAGCCGGCTTCTTCCATTTTGCGATATGCTCCAGCAATTTTCCGAGCCGGGCAACACGGGCCATCTCCTCGAAATCGCCCTCCGCCTTGTTCCGGGCGACCGCAAGCGCCAGCTTTAGGCGAACTGCGATGCCGGTCGGATCGTGGCGATAAAGCAGACGGTCGAAGACCGTTTCCGAAATATCATCCTTGACGACGGGTGCGGTCGCCCATGCCTGAAGATAAGCCCCTTCGGCTTTGGAGAGGCGCAGCCGCTCGGCCAGCTTGGCAAGCCTTGCCGCATCGGGCGGCACGATGGCGGCAAGTCGCAGCAAAGGCTCCGGCGGCCAGCCGAGAGCCTGTTCGGCGGCCACCAACCCCGGAATGGCGTCGATGCCCCATTTCTCCGTCTCCGGCAGCACCTCGGTCAATATGCCGATCTGGCGCATCCAGAGCAGCGCCCTGCCTGGGTCCTGGGCCGCCAGCAGCTTCTTCATTTCAGACCAGACGCGCTCGGCCGAGAGCGTTGATATCTTCGACCGTGCAGCAGCACAGGCGCGCAGCCCATCGGCATCGGGTCGCCCGCTGCCGTAATAGGCGAAAAAGCGGAAGAAACGTAGGATGCGCAAGTAATCCTCGGCAATCCGTGTCGCCGCATCGCCGATGAAGCGAATGTTGCGTCGCTCCAGATCCGTAAGCCCGCCGACGAGATCCACGACCTCGCCATTGGCGGACGCATAAAGCGCATTGATCGTCAGGTCGCGCCGTTCGGCATCCGCCTGCCAATCCTGGCTGAAGGCAACACGGGCACGCCTGCCGTCCGTTTCAACGTCGTGCCGCAACGTGGTGATTTCGAACGGTTTTCCATCAATGACCAGAGTGACGGTGCCATGGGCAATGCCCGTCGGCACCGCCTTGATCCTCGCTGTACCTGCCCTTTCGACGACCGCTTCCGGCAAAAGAGTTGTGGCTATGTCGATATCGGCGACGGGCAGCCCCAGCAGGCTGTTGCGGACGGCACCACCGACCACGCGCCCCTCGCCGCCATCGGCATCGAGCAGCGCCAGCACGCGCTGCAGTGCCTCATCGCGAAACCAGGCCTCACCGGCAACGGACGTCATGTATAAAGCCTTTCGTAAAGCGTGCGGACGATACCCGCGGTAATGCCCCAGATCATGCGCTGTCCATAGGGCATGCGGTAGAAATGGCGCTCGGTCCCCTGCCATAGCATCGTGTCGGTCACATGGTGGCTGGGATTCATCAGGAACGAGAGCGGCACCTCGAAGGCATCCTCGACCTCGGTCGGATTGAGTGCGAGATGGAAGCCCGGCTTCACCACGGCGAGAATGGGCGTGATGCGAAAACCGGTCGCCGCCAGATAGTGCGGCAGCCGTGCCACGGGCTCGATGAAGATATCGGCCAGCCCGATTTCCTCGCCCGCTTCGCGCATTGCCGCCATCTCCGGCGATGCATCCTCCGGATCGATGGCACCGCCGGGGAATGCGATCTGGCCGGAGTGCTTCCGCAGGGTCGATGTCCTGAGCGTGAAGATCACCTTCGCATCCTCGCCGTTGTCGACGACGGGCACGAGTACGGCGGCATCCTTCAGCTTCAGGTCCGCCACCTGCGATATCGTCTCCGGATTGAGGAGGTGATCGCCATGATCGCGCCAGGCAAGCTCCACCGGCCCGCCGCTCTGATGGAGGGCGCGGCGACGGAACTCATCCGCAGAATAAAGGGGGAATTCGCTCATCGAGTCAGTGCATCCAGTTCGGCCACCGGCATGATCGGAAAGATCGAGCCGCCGGAGCGCACGCAGAAGATCTGGCGTCCGGCAATTTCGATGGGTTCGCCAAGCTCGACAAGATCATACATGACAGCGCGCGTCACCAAGGCCTCCAGGCGCCCGCGAACATGCAGGTAGGGCTTCAGCTCGTCGTTTTCGCCGCGGATGACGAAACGGATCGGATGGTCCCTGCCAGCCTCGACGACATCGCCGACATTCGTGCGGAACGTCAGCACGCGTTTGCCGTCGCGCTCCGTGACGCTCATTTCGACAGCGACGAACGGCGCGTCGGCGACGCGAATGCCGACCTTTTCCACAGGCGTGACAAGATAGGTCTTTTCGTCGGCATCCTTGCGCAGAACTGTGGAAAACAGCCGCACGAGAGGGGCGCGGCCGATCGGCGTGCCGAGATAGAACCAGGTACCGTCGGCGCGGATCTCCATGTCGATATCGCCGCAAAACGGTGGATTCCAGAGATCTACAGGCGGCAATCCCTTCTTGCGGCCGCCGCTATCGCCGGCCGCACGCGATATCAGCGCCGCCAGGCTCGCTGCATCGCCAGTCGCCTTGATTTCCTCGGTTGCCATTCTTCTGTCCCGGTTGGCCGTTAGTGACAAATACGACAGTTTCTCACGAGATAGTCATTTGAAACGTGCTTGTCAGCCGTCTTGGTGGCGATAAGTTGTATTGATTATGAGGCAAATGTGTAACGTCTGCGAATCGCGCGCACCGTTTTTCTGCCATTGGAGACGCAAATGGGCATGATCAAATCGACCGAAACGACCCTCGACGAGCAGGCCATCATCGCATCCGCCGAAAAGGCGCTGGGCGATATTGCCGCCGTTCGCCAGGAGGTGTCGAAGGTCATTTTCGGCCAGGAAAGCGTCGTGGAGAACACGCTGCTTGCCGTACTTGCCGGCGGCCATGCTCTGCTGGTCGGCGTACCGGGCCTTGCGAAGACGAAGCTCGTGACGACGCTCGGCACAGTTCTCGGCCTTGCCTCCAACCGCGTGCAGTTCACGCCGGACCTGATGCCCTCGGATATTCTCGGCTCCGAAGTCATGGACCAGGATGAGACCGGCCGCCGATCCTTCCGCTTCGTCAAGGGACCGGTTTTTACGCAATTGCTGATGGCCGACGAGATCAACCGAGCCTCGCCGCGCACGCAGTCGGCCCTGCTGCAGTCGATGCAGGAATATCATGTCACCATCGCCGGCCAGCGTTATGACCTGCCCGCGCCCTTCCACGTTCTCGCAACGCAGAACCCGCTTGAGCAGGAAGGCACCTATCCGCTGCCGGAAGCCCAGCTCGATCGCTTCCTGCTGCAGGTCGACGTCGGTTATCCCGAACTCGCCGACGAGCGTCGCATCCTGCTCGAAACCACGGGCCTGAGCGAAGCGACGCCGCAGGCCGTCATCGACGCCGAGCGCCTTCTCGAGATCCAGCAGCTCATCCGCCAGATGCCCGTCGGCGATGGCGTGGTCGATGCGATCCTGTCTCTGGTGCGTTCGGCCCGCCCCGGCCAGGGCAATGCCTCGACCGACAAGAACGTCGCCTGGGGTCCTGGCCCGCGCGCCGGTCAGGCTATGATGCTTTGCGCCCGCGCCCGCGCCCTCTATGAGGGCCGGCTTGCGCCGTCGATCGATGACGTGCGTGCGCTTGCCGAACCCGTTCTTGAGCATCGCATGGCGCTGACCTTTGCGGCCCGCGCAGAAGGCATGTCCGTTCGTGATGTCATTGCAGGGCTGGTCAAGCAGTCGAGATCATGATGCGGATGTCGAGGAGAGTATAGCGCGTGGCATCCATCGGACAGACCGTCAGACCGACCTCAGGCAATGATGCCCTCTCCCGAGCCCGCAGCCGCGCCGCCCTCGTGCCCGATTGCCTCGTCGAGGCCAGGCGCATCGCCAACACCGTCATTGCCGGATGGCATGGCCGGCGCAAACGCGGCATCGGCGAAAACTTCTGGCAGTTCCGCCCCTATACCGAGGGCGAAAGCCTGTCGCGCATCGACTGGCGGCGTTCGGCCCGCGACGATCACACCTATATCCGCGATCATGAATGGGAAGCCGCTCATACGATCTGGCTCTGGGCCGATCTGTCGCCATCCATGATGTACAAGTCGACCTATGGCCATGCCTCCAAGGAAGGCCGTGCCCTCGTCATCATGCTGGCGCTTGCCGAGATTCTGTCCCGCTCCGGCGAGCGCATCGGCTGCCCCGGCATCATGGAGCCGGTGGCGACCCGCAACGCCGCCGAGCGTTTGGCTGCTGCGCTGATGCACACCCCGCTCGAAGGCGGCCTGCCGCAGACGGCGATGATCCGCGGCTGGAGCGATATCGTGCTGATCGGCGATTTTCTCGATGATGCCGACAGCGTCATGGGCAGGATCGGGCCGCTCGCCCGCCGAGGCTTGCGCGGTCATGTGATCGAGATTGCCGACCCCGCCGAAGAACTCTTTCCCTATAGCGGACGCACCGAATTCAGCGATCCCGAAACGGGTTCGAAGCTCATTGCCGGCCGCGCGGAAAACCTGCGCGAGGACTATCAGCGCGCCTACCTCGCCCGCCGCGAAAATCTCGGCCAGTCGCTGCGCCATCTCGGCTGGACCTTCGTCAGCCACCGCACCGATCGGCTGGCTTCCGAAGCGCTGGTTGCCGTGCACATGTATCTTTCCGGCATGCCGGCCAGGGCAGCCTCCGGAGGGCAGCCATGAGCGGTCTCTCCTTCGCATTCGCCTCGCCGGCCATCCTCGCAGCGCTCGTTCTGCTTCCTGCGATCTGGTGGCTGCTGCGCCTGACGCCACCGCAGCCGCGCGCCGAAGTCTTCCCGCCGTTGCGTATTCTGGCGAGCATTCTCAAGCGCGAGGAAACGCCGGCGCGCAGCCCATGGTGGCTGACGCTGCTGCGCATGCTGCTTGCAGCTCTCGTCGTTCTTGCCATTGCCAATCCCATGTTCAATCCGCGCACCAATACGCTCTCCAGCGGCGGTCCGCTGGTGCTGATGATCGACAATAGCTGGGCGAGCGTTTCGGATTGGGAACGGCGTGTGCGCACCGCCGACGCGCTGATCGACGATGCCGATGCCAAGGGCATTCCCATCTCGATCGCCTTCACCGCCGAACAGACCAATGATGCAACACCAGGCGCGGCGGCAGCAGCCCGCGACAAGCTGCATGCGATGAACCCCAGGCCGCTGGTTCCGGATAGGCAGCGCGCGGCCGACGCAGTGAAAGCGGCACTCAACCGCAGCAAGCCCGGCACCATCGCCTTCATCTCCGATGGCGTCGAGAGCAGGGAAAAGGACGATATCGTGAGCCGCCTCGCCGCGCTGCAACCGAGCGAACTGCGTCTGATCGAAGGCAACGGCCAGAACATCGTCGCAATCACCGGTGCGGCCAATACCGCCAATAACATGACCGTCACCGCGGCTCGGCTGAACGGCAGCGGCCCGATGCGCTTCGGACTGACCGCGCAGGACAATCAGGGGCGGCCGATCGCGGCCGGATCGCTTGATTTCGCGGGCGGACAGACGGTTGCGACCGGCTCCATTACCGCCCCCTTCGAAATGCGCAATGATTTCGCCCGCATCAGCATCGACCGTCAGGCAAGCGCCGGCAGCGTCTATCTGCTCGATGACGGTTTTCGCCGCCGCCGCGTGGCGCTTCTCTCCGGGCAGGCGGCCGACGAATTCCAGCCGATCCTGTCTCCGCTCTATTATATCCAGCGCGCCCTTCAGCCCTATGCCGATCTGACGCAGCCCAATAGCGCCGATCTGGCAAAAGCGATCCCTCAACTGCTTGCGGGCAATCCCTCGGTCATCATCATGGCCGATGTCGGCCGCCTGCCGCAGGAAACCTATGCGCCGCTGCAGAAGTGGATCCAGAATGGCGGCACGCTCGTCCGCTTCGCCGGCCCCCGCCTTGCCGCAGCCCCTGCCGACGACCCACTCGTTCCCGTCACATTGCGGCAGGGCGAGCGGACATTCGGCGGTGCCCTCTCCTGGGCCGAGCCGCAGCCCCTTGCCGATTTCCCGTCATTCGGCCCCTTCGCCGGCATGCCGAAGCCGAACAATGTCCTGATCAAGCGGCAGGTGCTGGCCGAGCCGACGCCGGATCTCGCCGAACGCACCTGGGCAAGCCTTGCCGACGGCACGCCGCTGGTGACCGAAAAGCAGATGCAGGCCGGCCGCATCGTCCTCTTCCACGTCAGCGCCGAGCCGCAATGGTCCGATCTCCCGATATCAGGCGATTTCGTCGAGATGCTGCGCCGCATCGTGCAGCTGTCGCGTGCCGGCGGCGTCACCTCGGCGGACGGCGCGGCATCCAAGGCGAGCGAAGCAATGCCGCCCTACCGGCTCCTGACCGCCAGGGGCATACTAACCAGCGAGATCGGCAGTGCCCGCCCGCTGGAGCCGAACAACAAGGGAACCGCAGTCGCAAGCTTCGACAACCCGCCCGGCCTCTACGGTTCCGAAGAGGGCTTTAGCGCACTCAATGCCCTTCCGCACGGAACGGAACTGAAGCCGCTGGATGCCTCGGCAGCCGGTGCCGTCGCACGCGAAGGCCTCATCGGTGGGGAAGCCTGGTCGGCAAAGCCGATCCTTTTCACACTTGCCTTCCTTCTCCTGCTGGCGGACAGCGTGATCGTCTTGCTCATGAACGGTGCTTTCCCCCGCCTGGGCAGATCCGCCAAAACGATCGCGGGCGGTGCGGCGATGCTGCTGCTGGCCGCTTCGCTTGCCATCTTCCTGCATCCCGCAAGCGCGTTTGCCGACGATTCAAAGCCGGGCGATGACGCCATCTTTTCACGTCTGGACAAGACGCATCTTGCCTATGTCGTGACCGGCGAGCCGGAAGTCGACCGCATTTCCGAGCGCGGCCTTGCCGGTCTCTCCGAATACCTCACCTATCGCACGACGCTGGAGCCCGGCCCGCCGGTGGGTGTGGATCTATCCAAGGATGAGCTGGCCTTCTACCCCCTTATCTACTGGCCGGTTTCTGCAACGGCACCGATGCCGTCCAACGACGCCATCAATCGCATCGACGCCTATATGCGCAATGGCGGCACCGTTCTCTTCGACACGCGCGATGCTATCGACACCATGGGCGATACCTCGACGCCGAGCCCGAACGGCCAACGTCTACAGCAGATTCTGGCCAATCTGGACATTCCTCCTCTAGAGCCCGTGCCTGCCGGACACGTGCTGACCAAATCCTTCTACCTGCTGTCGAGCTTCCCCGGCCGTTATGCCGACAGTCCGCTCTGGGTAGAGGCCCGTCAGGATATGCGGCGCGATGCGAATGCCGTTGCCACCTCCGACGGGGTGACGCCGATCATGATCACAGGCAATGATTTTGCCGGTGCCTGGGCCGTGGGTGACAATGGTTCGCCGCTGCTGCCGACCGTGCCCCCGGACGAGACCCAGCGCGAATATGCCTACCGCACGGGCGTCAACATCATGATGTACATGCTGACCGGAAACTATAAGTCCGATCAGGTTCACGTTCCGGATATCCTGCAGCGCTTGGGGCAATAATATGAATATCGGTTTTGCCCCATTCCTCCCCTGGCCCGTGCTTGCAGCTCTTGCGGTGCTGACGCTCGCCATCGCGGCGCTCGCGATCTACAGACGCCTGCGCGGCGGCTGGATCCGTGCGCTGGCGAGTATCGCCCTGCTGACGGCACTCACCAATCCGGTGCTGATGCAGGAGGATCGCGATCAGCTGACGACGATCGTTCCCGTCGTCGTCGACCGCAGCCTCAGCCAGCAGACGCCGGAACGCACGAAGATGACGGACGAGGCCCTGGCGATGCTCAAGGATCGGCTGGCGCAATTCCCGCGCATAGAACCCCGCATCGTCGAATTCCGCGATCCCGCGGAGTCGGATTCACCATCGACACGGCTCTTCTCCGCCCTGTCTTCGTCCATCGCCGACGTGCCGCCAGCCCGCATCGGCGGCGCAATCTTCCTGACAGATGGCCAGATCCACGATATTCCCGGTGTCAACCAGCAGCTCGGCTTCGACGCGCCCATTCATGGGCTGATCACTGGCAGGCCGGACGAATTCGACCGCCGCATCGAAATCGTCCGCGCGCCTCGCTTCGGCATCGTCAACGACGAACAGCAGCTCGTCTTTCGCGTCGTTGACGACGGCAAGAGCCCCGGCGGCACCGCAGCCGTGACGGTCAAGATGAACGGCGACGAAATCGCCACGCTTCAGGCCACGCCCGGCCAGGATACGCCCTTCAGCTTCAAGGTGCCGCGCGCCGGCAACAACGTCCTCGAATTCGCCGTGGCCGAGGTTCCCGGCGAAGTTACCGGTACCAACAATCAAACGGTCCAGCTGATCGAAGGCATCCGCCAGAACATGCGCGTCCTGCTCGTTTCGGGCGAGCCGCATGCCGGCGAGCGCGCCTGGCGCAACCTGCTGAAATCGGACGCCTCCGTCGATCTCGTGCATTTCACTATTCTGCGCCCGCCGGATAAGCAGGATGGCACGCCGATCAACGAGCTGTCGCTGATCGCCTTCCCGACGCGCGAGCTTTTCGTCGACAAGATCAGTTCTTTCGACCTGATCATTTTCGACCGCTATCAGGATCGCCAGAACGTCCTGCCGACGATCTATTATGATTACATGGCGCAATATGTCGAAAACGGCGGCGCCCTGCTGGTCGCGGCCGGTCCCGAGCACGCCGGCGGCAGTTCGATCGCGCTGACCCCGCTCGCCTCGGTGCTTCCCGCCGAGCCGACGGGCCAGATGATCGAGAAGGCGTTCTATCCGCGCTTGTCGGATCAGGGCCGCAAGCATCCCGTGACACGCGGCCTGGACGGCTCCGACACGGAGCCGCCGCATTGGGGCCGCTGGTTCCGCAGCGTCGATGTCGAGAAGCCGCAGGGCCAGACCGTGATGGTCGGCGCCAACAACAGTCCGTTGCTGGTGCTCAACCGCGTCGGCCAGGGCCGCGTCGCCATGCTCCTTTCCGACGAAGGTTGGCTGTGGGCGCGCGGTTTCGAAGGCGGCGGCCCGCATGTGTCGCTCTATCGCCGCATCGCCCATTGGCTGTTGAAGGAGCCCGCGCTGGAGGAAGAAGCACTGACGGCAAACGCTGCTGGGCGCACGCTACAGGTGACGCGCCAGACGATCGGCGACGATCCAGGCCCAGCCACGATCAAAACGCCATCGGGCAAGAGTGAGACCTTGCCGCTGAAGCAGGCGCAGCCGGGTCTCTACCAAGCCGGAAAGCATATGGATGAGATCGGGCTCTATCAGATCGCCAACGGCAACCTCTCGACGCTGGTCCATATCGGCGCCATCGATGCTCCGGAATTCAAGGCGATGATCTCGACCACGGAGACACTGAAGCCGCTGGCACAGAAGACCAAAGGCCTCGTCGCCCGCCTTGCCGGCGCAAACGGCAATGTTACGGTGCCGCAGGTCCTGCCGGTGCGCGGCGCAGTGCGTGTCGCCGACGGCCAGCGCCTGACAATCCGCATGACCGACGAAACTGTCTTGAAGGGAATCAATACGCTGCCGCTCTTTGCGGGCTTTGCCGGTCTCGCCGCCCTCCTCTTTGCCTTCTCCGCCACGTGGTGGCGCGAAGGACGGTGAATATGATGAAGATCGAAGTGACCGATAAACCATCGGAAAGCGAACTCGCGGCCATCAGCGAGGGATTGACGGCCTTCAACACCGCAGATGTCGGCCCGTCCGGTCGGCAATCCCTGGCGGTTCTGATCCGCGACGATGCTGGCAAGACCATTGGCGGCATCTCCGGCTACACGGCCTGGGGATGGCTGTTCACGCAATGGCTCTTCGTGCCGGAAAGCCTGCGCGGCCAAGGCATGGCCGGAAAGCTCCTGGCGGCGGCAGAAGCCGAAGCAGGCGCGCGCGGCTGCTTCGGCGCATGGATCGATACTTTCAATCCGCAGGCGCTGAAAGCCTATCAGCGGCAGGGCTATGCCATCTTCGGCGAGCTGCCGGATTTTCCAGCCGGCCGCAGCCGTTTCTTTCTGCAGAAGAAATTGTCGCCTCGCTGATATTCAAGCGGGGCAGTCTTTCGTCGATAGCGTCTTAGACGGCGATCGCCGTGAGCTGCACGACATCGTCCAGATCGTTGTCTTCGGCTTCGCTCGCCGAAGCGGAATCATCACGCCAGATGATCGAACCCTGCAGCCGCGCATGCGTATCTCCGGCGATCGGCACGACCAGCACCCGGTTGGGATCGACTGGCCCCGGGAAGGTCAATGCATTATAGGCAACCTTCTCGAAACCGAGCGGGCAATAATAGGGCGGGTCGCCGATGAGGATGACGGCTTCCGATCCCTTGCGCTTGGCCGCTTCGACGGCAATCCGCACGAGTTCGCGGCCGATCCCCTTGTTCTTGTGCGACGGACGCACGGCAAGCGGGCCGAGCAGATGTCCCTTGACCGATCCAGCCAATACCGGCGTCATCCGCACGGAGGCGATCGTCTCGCCGTCATCGGCGCAGATGAAGGATAGCGACCGGTCGTGCGGTCCCTGCTCGCGGATGCGAGCTGCGGCGCGCGTAAACCGGCCGGGGCCGAATGCTTCTTCGTTGATGAGTTCGATGACAGCGTCGTGTGACGCATCCTCAGTGAGGTAGACCAGATCGTGCTTGTACATTAGACCAAGGAAACCAGATAGACGGACGATGTTGTTCCCGAAAGCGCTCGTCGAGCGTTCAAGGTCATCGGCGTCGTCGCAGGCTTCTGGTTACTTTCATGAACAAGGATCCTTAAAGCGTGACAAGCCGCATAGCAGGAAATATTCGGCGCGTCCAATGCAAAATGCGCACTGCCGTTTATCGATGCAGGATCGTGTCGGCATCATTGTCTTTTCTCGAGCCCGACGCCGCCACATGAGCCCGCCGGCAGCACCTATGACGCAGTGTTCATCATTTGCCGTCTCGAAATCCGGCGTGCATGCCGTATCTCTAGATAAATAGTTCGGCAGTTTCCCGAAAGGATCAAGCAATGGGCATGTTGGTGGATGGTGTCTGGCATGACGTCTGGTACGATACCAAAGAGACGAAGGGCCATTTCAAGCGCGCCGCGTCGCAGTTCCGGAACTGGGTGACCGCGGATGGCGGGCCTGGCCCTACCGGCACCGGCGGTTTCAAGGCGGAGGCCGGGCGCTATCATCTCTACGTGTCGCTCGCCTGCCCCTGGGCGCATCGAACCCTGATCTTCCGCAAGCTGAAGAAGCTTGAAGAGTTGATCACGGTTTCGATCGTCGATCCGCTGATGCTGGAAAACGGCTGGGAATTCAAAGGGACCGACGGAGGAACGGCCGATCACCTCTTCGGCGCAAGCAAGCTCTGGGAAGTCTATCTGAAGGCCGATCCGCATTATTCCGGCCGGGTCACCGTCCCCGTTTTGTGGGACAAGCAGACCGGCACGATCGTCAACAACGAATCGGCCGAAATCATCCGCATGTTCAACACGGCCTTCGACGGCCTGACCGTTTCCAAGGCGGACTTCTATCCCGCCGATCTCCGTGCCGATATCGATGCCCTGAATGAGCGCGTCTACGACACGGTCAACAATGGCGTCTACAAAGCCGGCTTCGCGACGACCCAGGAAGCCTACGAGAAAAATGCCCGGCGCCTCTTCGAGACCCTCGATATGCTGGACCAACGGCTGGCGACGAAGCGCTACCTGTTCGGAGACCGGCTGACCGAAGCCGACTGGCGGCTGTTCACGACGCTTATCCGCTTCGACGCCGTCTATGTCGGCCATTTCAAATGCAACATCCGCCGCATCGCCGATTACGCCAATCTCTCGGCCTATCTGCGCGATCTCTATCAGATTGCCGGCGTTGCCGAGACGGTGAACCTCGCGCACATCAAGAACCACTACTATCGCAGCCACAAGACGATCAATCCGACGGGTATCGTGCCGATTGGCCCCGAGCTGGATTTCGATCGCCCGCATGGCCGGGAGCAATTGGCAAAAGCGGCCTGATTTGAATGCCCCCGTAGCTACCAGTGATTGGAAGGCGCCTCCTCTCCCTCCAATTCCTTCAGCCTGCGATAGGTCGCCTTCGTCGTTCCGGGCGGCAGCGCATCGAGCGCAAAGAAGCCGCTTTCGACGATCTCGCGATCCGGCCTGCGCGGCGCGGTCTGGGTAACCTCGACGCGATAGAAGACGACGTGGTCTCGTTTGCTGGTATGGTTGTTGAAATAGACGTGGAAGAGCTGCGGCCGACCCGAGATCACTAGGTTGCCCTCCTCCCGCAGCTCCTTCTTAAGCGCCTCCTCCACCGTCTCATGGCGTTCGACGCCACCGCCGGGCATGTGCCAGCCGGCGATATAGGAATGCCGCACCAGGAAAACTCGCCCCTCCCGATCGAAGCAGGCGGCGCGCACACCAAGCGTCATGCTGCGGGTCAGGCCGAAATAGACATGCAGCGCCCGGCCGAACAACCGCATCGCCAAACTCTGCTTTTCGTCCCTCGAAATCTCGTCGCTCATGCGTGAACCTCGATGCCCCGATCCGCAATGAGGTTGGGGATGTATTTGTTTTGACAATAGAGTGGGCTATGTCTCATCCCATGTTCAAGCTCGCGCATATTTCCGATGTTCACCTTGGTCCGTTGCCACGCCTTTCGATCAGAGAACTCGCCTCCAAACGTATTACCGGATTTGTGAACTGGCACCGGAACCGGCGCAAGCATCTTTTTGGCGGCACGCTCGACCTGCTTCTTGACGACATCAAGGCGAGGCAGGCCGATCATCTGGCCGTAACCGGCGATCTCGTCAATCTCGCGAGCGGCATGGAGATCCAGACCGCGGCCGAATGGCTGAAGACGGTCGGCGATCCGCTTCACACGTCAGTCGTTCCCGGCAATCACGATGCCTATGTGCCCGGCGCCTACGAAAAGGCCATGCGTGCCTGGTACCCCTATGTCCAGGGCGATAGCGCTCCCTCCGAATGGCAGGAAGACCGGCGCATTTTCCCCTATCTGCGCATTCGCGGACAGGTCGCGCTTGTGGGATGCTCCACGGCCGTCGCTACTCCGCCTTTTGCGGCAAGCGGCTTTTATTCCGCCCGTCAGGCGCGCGAGACGGTGAACATTCTGCGCGCGGCCGGGGATGCCGGACTTTTTCGCGTCGTCATGATCCATCACCCGCCGATTCGGGGCGCAACCAGCTTCTACAAGCGCATGATCGGCATTCGCCGCTTCGCAGCCGTCATCTCGACCGGCGGCGCCGAACTTGTCCTGCACGGGCATACACACCTCAACACCCTGCATTGGCTGCGCGGTCAAATGGGTTTGGTGCCCGTCGTCGGCATCGCCTCCGCATCGCAGGGGGTCGGCGGATTGAAACCGCGCGCCGCCTATAATCTCTTCACGATCGCCGGGCGCCCCGGTGCCTGGGAGTTGAAGGCGGAGCGCTACAGTCTCAACGACGCAGGCAGCGGTATAGCTCCCGAAAGCATCGATATTCTAGCAAGGTGATGAACGTTTCAGCCTGTCCGCCCACATCGTTTCGGTAGCGTTTTCTAAGATACGGAGCTACAATCGTACTACAGGAATCCCTATAGGATGGGATGGGTTTCGAGGTTGCGGCAGGAGCACCGCAATGCCGGTTTTCCAGAGCGGTTTCCCGCTCGTCGCTGCGATCGCCGAAGGCCGGGAGTACCTGTTGAAATAATGCGGGTCGGCACATTGACGGATGGCCGCCCGAAGAAAGACACTTCAGTGAACGAGTGTTTTGGAAGACTTGCGAAACGGCACGGAAATGGTTCATACCAACACAGGACGATTATTCCGCTTACATCACCTTTCTCAGGGGAAAGGCCATCCGTTGCGGAAGCACATTGCCCATGCGACAACCTCCAACGCCTTCCTGGAACGATCATGCCAACGCCGGTAGCAGCCATTGACATCAGACGCGATCTGGTCGGCCTTCTTCCGAAACTGCGCCGCTTCGCGGTGACGCTGACCGGCGATCTGACCGAGGCGGACGAGCTTGTTCAGAGCGTCTGTCAGCGCGGTATCGCCAAATTCCACCTTTGGAACAGCGGCGGCAAGCTGGAGAGCTGGCTCTACACCATGGCCCGTCATCAATGGGTCGATGAGGCCAGACGCCACAAGCTGCGTCCCGCCGCCAAGGGCAACGCCGTCGAACAGGGCGAACTGGCAGCCGGAGTGCATTTAAATCCGGTGGAGGACAGTGAAGCGCATCGCCTCGTCACATCTTTGCCCGAAGGACTTGCAAGTGTCTTCCTGCTGGTCGATGTCGAAGGGCATAGCTACAAGCAGGCAGCCGATATCCTCGGAGTTCCGCTGTCGGCAGTCATGTCGCGGCTCTCCAGCGCACGCCTCTACCTTGCCTCCCAGGGTCACAGTCGCTCGCCTCGAAGGTTTTAAGCATTGCAAGACATGAAGAAAATGCCGCTCGAAGTCCGTTTGTCCGCCTTCATGGATGGCGAAACGAACCGTGAAGAAAAGGAAGAGCTTGAAAGGCTCATTGCGTCCGATCCGGATGCGCGGCGAATTTTCGATGAGCTCAAACACGGCTCGGATGTCGGCCGCAAGGCTTTCGACGAGGTTCTCAAGGAGCCGGTGCCGCTGGCGCTTGTTCGTTCCATCAAAAGCGCTCAGCCTCCGAAGACCCGCGAACCCTCGCCGCGTATCACACGACCGTCCTTGAAGCTGGCGCCGACCGGCAGACAGTCGCTGGCCGCAGCGCTCATCCTGTTTGTCGTCGGCGGCGCCATAGGCTACCTCTTCGGCATGCAGCCGGCTGACGTTCCGGCAGGCACGCCCCCTGTGCCGATGCAGGTTGCGACACGCAGTTGGCTGGATGACATCGCCGCCTACCACCGCATCTATTCGCGTCAGCCGCAGCACATGGTCGAGCTGCAGGCAAGCCAGCTGGACGAGATTGCCAAGTGGCTGGCAAGCACGGTCGGCGTCAAGTTCAACTTTCCCGATCTTGCTGCCGATGGCCTCGTCTTTCAGGGGGCGCGGATGTTCATCGCCGGCGGCAAGCCCTTCGGCCAACTGATCTACAAGAACCTCGACGGCGATGTCGTCGCCATCTGCTTTACCAAGACTGACGGCGTTGCCGACAACGATTTCAGCGAAACCATCAAGGACGATATCAGCATCGTATCCTGGCATCGCAACGGCGCGACCTATGCCGTGGTAGGCCCATCTTCGAATGCGATGCTCGATCAGATCGCCAACAGGGTCTCCTCGGAAATCTGACGGATGTTCCCCTCTCTTTGCAGCTTGCGACTGCGAGCCTGCCGATGGATAATGGAACGCTGCAATCGCACGAGTCCGAGTTCTTTGCTGGAGTTTCGACATGTCCGACGTTCTGCTGACCATTCCGGAAATTGAGAGGCGTATCGCGGTTATAAGGGAAAATCTTCGCGAACTGATCGAGCAGGCGGCCGCCTTTTCCGGCGCAGCCGACGAGGAGCGGACGTCAGAACGGATAGCCGAACAGGAAGAAGAGCTCGAACGCCTGACGAAGCAACGCGACGCATTGACCCAGCAGAAGTCATGAATGCAGGAGGACGGCCGTCTCTGACGGCTACCTCGATTGCCAATCGATTTCGTCCTTCGAATGGGTCACAGGGATGGCCGACGATATTCATATTCGATTTGCGACCCGGCAAGACCACGGGCAATGGCTGATCCTGTGGGAAAATTACAATAGGTTCTACGGACGATCCGGCCCAACCGCCCTTCCCGCCGACATCACGCAAATGACATGGCAGCGCTTTTTCGATGCCTACGAACCCGTGCACGCGCTCGTTGCCGAGAAGGACGGCCGGCTCCTCGGCTTGGCGCATTATCTCTTTCACCGCAGCACGACAGCGGTCGAGCCGAACTGTTATCTGCAGGATCTGTTTACCGACGAGGCGGCGCGTGGAATGGGCGTGGCATCCGCATTGATCGAAGGCGTCTATGCCCGGGCCAGGGAAGCAGGCTCCCATCGCGTCTATTGGCAGACGCATGAGACGAACGCCACCGCAATGCGCGTTTATGACAAGATGGCCGAGCGCTCCGGTTTTGTCGTCTACCGTAAATCGCTGTGAAGCGACGGCCCCGCCGCAATATTGCGAACCCGCAAAGCAAAATCCCCTCGGGAGTAACCGAGGGGATTTCGATGGAAGCCGCGGAAAGCCTGAGTCTTATGCCGCCTTAATGGCGAGTACGCGGTTCGCCGCCGACACGATCGCCTCGAGAGACGCGGCGACGATGTTGGTGTTGATGCCGGCGCCGAAGAGCTTGCCGCCCGGATAGGAGACTTCGACATAGGAGATTGCCGCGGCATTGGAGCCGTGCTGGAGCGAATGCTCGGAATAGTCCTCGACCGTCATCGGAACGCCGAGATAGATCGAAAGCGCATTGATGAAGCCGTCGATCGGGCCGTTACCCCTGCCCTCGATGCGCTTTACCGTGCCCTTGTCGGTAATCTCGGCCGCGACGATGCGTTGCCCCTTGTGCTCGGGGTCGGCGAAGGTGTGATGGTCGACGAAGCGCAGCCGCGCGTCGGGCTGCGTCACGTAGCGTTCGATGAAATGCTCATAGATGCGCCTGGATGGCAACTCCTTGCCTTCCTCGTCCGTGATGCGCTGGATCTCCTCGCGATATTCCACCTGGAGATTGCGCGGCAGGTTCAGACCGTAATCCTGCTGCATGATATAGGCGATGCCGCCCTTGCCCGACTGCGAGTTGATGCGGATGATCGCCTCGTAGGTGCGGCCGACGTCCTGCGGGTCGATCGGCAGATAAGGCACTTCCCAAACCGGATCGTTGGCGACCTTCGCGGCCTTCATGCCCTTGTTGATCGCATCCTGATGCGAGCCGGAGAAAGCCGTGTACACCAGCTCGCCGACATAAGGGTGACGCTCGCCGATGGCCATCTGGTTGGAATATTCGAAGACTTCCTTCATGCGCTCGATGTTGGAGCAATCGAGTTCCGGATCGACGCCTTGCGTGAACATGTTCAGCGCCATGGTGACGACATCGACGTTGCCGGTGCGCTCACCATTGCCGAACAAGGTACCCTCGACGCGGTCGGCGCCGGCCATCAGAGCCAGTTCGGCAGCGGCAATGCCGGTGCCGCGGTCATTGTGCGGATGCAGCGAGATGATCAGGTTTTCGCGATTGTCGAGATTACGGCACATCCATTCGATCTGGTCGGCATAGATATTCGGCGTTGCCATTTCGACGGTCGATGGCAGGTTGATGATCAGCTTGTTGTCCGGCGTCGGCTTTACGATGTCGATGACGGCGTTGCAGATCTCCAGCGCCACATCCAGCTCGGTGCCGGTGAAGCTCTCAGGCGAATATTCGAAACGGTAGCCGCCGCCGGCCTTGGCCGCCATGTCGGTGATCATCTTGGCCGCATCGACGGCAATCTGCTTGATGCCCCGCACATCCTTGGCAAACACCACGCGGCGCTGCAATTCGCTGGTGGAATTGTAGAAATGCACGATTGGCTTGTTAGCGCCTTCGAGAGCCTCGAAGGTGCGGGTGATCAGTTCCGGGCGGCACTGGACGAGAACCTGCAGCGATACGTCGTCAGGCACATTGCCCTGCTCGATGCACCAGCGCGCAAAGTCGAAGTCGGTCTGCGAAGCCGAGGGGAAGCCGATCTCGATTTCCTTGAAGCCCATATCCAGCAGCAGCTGGAACATGCGCGCCTTGCGGTCGTGACCCATCGGATCGACGAGCGCCTGATTGCCGTCGCGCAGGTCGACCGAGCACCAGATCGGCGCCTTGGTGATGGTCTTGGACGGCCAAGTCCGGTCTGGAATATTGATCTGCGGGTAGGCGCGGTACTTCACTGCGGCTTCCGGCATGCCTTTGGGGGAATGGTTGTTCGCGTCCATGATATCGTCTCTTCCTTTCCCGTCATTTTATCTCGCGTCTTAGCCGATAGGATGCGGCTTGGCGACGATAAAAGCGGACCCATTGCGGGTATGCTGTCGATTTTAGGGTAAGTCGCGAGGAGCGATGGCCAGCGGGCTTTTCGGCCGCCGGGCGCTCCTCAAAGGACCCGGCAACCGCGTGTAAGGCCGAGGAGAAGGAGCGAGGTAAGGGCGCGCGTATTGTCACGCAAGGCAACACGCCCACGTGCAATCTGTTCGGAAATCTTTGCGCCTGTCATCTTCATCGCCGCGCTTATAACCGCCGGACGGAAAAGAAGCAACCCCTTGTCATTTCTTCAGCATCTGCACGCCGCGCGACAGCGCCAGCATCAGCCCGCCGGCGATCAGCCCCCAGAAGGCGCCGGAGATGCCGCCGAAGGAAACGCCCGATGCCGTCACGAGAAACGTGATGGCGGCCGCCTCGCGCGATTCAGGTTGCTGGAAGGCATTCAAGGCAGAATTGGAGAGCGCGCCGACCAGCGCCAGACCCGCCACCGCCTCGATGAGGATCGGCGGCGCCAAGGCCACGAAAGCTGTGACGGCACTCGCCAGCAGGCCGAAGACGATATAGCCGACGCCGGCGACGATCGCCGCCCAGTAGCGCCGCTTGGGATCGGCATGTGCATCCTGCCCGGCACACATCGCCGCAGTGATCGCCGCAAGATTGACGACATGGCCGCCGAAGGGAGCGGCAAGCAGCGAGAACACGCCGGTTACGGCAAACAGGGGACCCGGCTTGGGGTCGTAATCATGCACCTTCAAAACGGCGATGCCGGGGATGTTCTGCGACGCCATCGTTACGATGAACAGCGGCAGCGCGATGGACACGATGCCGGCAAGCGTGAAGACCGGCTTCACGAATTCGACCGTCGGCAGCAGCGAATGTTCGAGCGAGGCAGACGCTCCGTCCGGTATCTTCACGCCGAAGGCCAGCACCAGGGCAAAAGCCGCAAGGGCCGCCGGCACCGCCCAAAGCCGCTTGAACGCGCCGACGACGATCCAGGCAAGGATGATCGGCAAGCCGAAGGCGGGGTTGAAGGCGATCGCTTTCACCGGCGCAAAGCAAAGGCCGAGCAGGACACCGGCGAGCATGGCATTGGCGAGCGGCGCCGGGATCGAGGCCACCGCACGCCCGAAAGGCCGGAAGAGCCCGGCAATGACGATCAATATGCCGCAGACGAAGAAAGCTCCGACGGCCGCAGGAAAGCCACCCTCGATCGCCCTGGCGCTCGCAAGCAATGCCGCCCCAGGGGTCGACCAGGCAATGCTGATCGGAAGCCTCGTCGCCATGCTGAGGACGATGGCGCAGAGGCCCATCGCCACCGAAAGCGCCGTCAGACCGGAGGCAGCCTGCGCATCGGTGGCGCCGACAACCTGCAGACCGTGGAAGACGACGGCAAAGGAGCTGGCGAAGCCGACAAAGGCGGTCAGGCATCCCATGAAGAGACTTTGGACGGAGAAATCTTTGAGCATGGCGCGGCGGAGACTCATGGGAAGAGCGATTGAAGCGGCATGGAGCATTACAAGCGTCGGACGTGCAAGGGCGGTTTCGAACCTAAATGGCGGTGCGATCGTCAAATCGATCGCGGCATGCATCGTTGACGATTCAAATTGTGCATAAATGTGCACATTGACTCTCCAGTTTATACACGATATTGCATATTTATGAGCAATTCACTCCCATTGTCCCGCCGGGATATCATCGAAGCGCGGCTTGCCGAGGGGCGGCAAATTGTTGCCGCATCGCTCGCAGCCGAGTTCAACGTGTCCGAAGATGCCGTGCGCCGAGATCTGCGCGCGCTTGCCGCCGAGGGCAAATGCCGCCGCGTCTATGGCGGCGCTCTCCCTCTCCTGACCCCGTCGCAGCCGATGGCCGTACGCGTCGGACAGGAATCCGGCCGCAAGAGAGCCTTGGCCGCAGCCGCCGTCGCGATGATCGAGCCCGGCGAATTCCTGTTTTTCGACAGCGGCAGCACCAATCTCGCAATGGTCGATCTTCTGCCGAAGAACCTGAAAGCGACCATCGCGACGAATTCCATCGACATAGCGAGCGCAATCATGAAGCGGGGCGACATTCCGCTCGTCCTGATCGGCGGCGCGGTCGATCCCGTTGTCGGCGGCAGCGTCGATGCTTCTGCGGTCGCCGCCATCGAGGCGATGAATATCGACCGCTGCTTCCTGGGTGTCTGCGCCATTTCGGCAAGAAGCGGCATCAGCGTGTACGAACATGCAGACGCCATCTTCAAACGGACGCTTCTCAAGAGAAGCGCAGCACGCATCGCCTTGATTACCTCGGAGAAGTTTCACGAACGCGCACCGCACCGCATCGGCGGCGCTGGCGATGTCGATTGGCTTGTCGTCGAGGATGATCTGCCTGCCGATGACGAGAAGACGGCCGTCGAAGCCGGCTTGCCGCTCGTGAAGGCGAGCGATGTCATCCTCCCGATCTCGAAAGACAAGGAATGACCATGCAATCCACGGATCGGCCGGAAACCCGGCTGGCGACACGACTTGCCTTTCTGGTCGGCGGTTTTGCGCTGGCCTGCTGGGCTCCCCTTGTCCCCTTCGCCAAAGCTCGCCTCGGGGTCGATGATGGCGTGCTGGGCATGCTGCTGCTCTGTCTCGGCCTGGGCTCGGTGGCCGCGATGCTTGCGACCGGCATGTTGAGCGCGCGCTATGGCAGCAAGCCGATCATCATCGCGGGCGGTTTCGGCCTCGCGCTTATTTTGCCGATGCTGGCCGTGGCCGGCACGCCATTCACCCTTGGCGTGGCGCTGGCGGCCTTCGGCGCTTGTCTCGGATCGCTCGACGTTGCCATGAACATTCACGCGGTCGAAGTCGAAAAAGGCGCGGGGCGGCCGTTGATGTCCGGCTTCCATGCGCTGTTCAGCGTCGGCGGCTTCATCGGCTCTCTGCTGGTCACCGTGCTTCTGTCCCTCAAGGCCGGCCCCCTTGCTGCGACGCTTCTAAGCTCGGCGATAATGGTGATCGCCATGATCGTTGCCTGGCCGCGGTTGCTGCGCACCGTTCAAGCGGAAGACGCCCCACTCTTCGTCCTGCCTCGCGGCTTCGTACTGCTGCTTGCGGCCCTTGCCGCGATCACCTTCCTGGTCGAAGGCGCAATCCTCGACTGGAGCGCACTGCTTCTCACTACCGAAGGCCGGGCCGATGCCAGCCATGGCGGCCTCGGCTACATGCTGTTTGCCATTGCGATGACGGCCGGACGATTCGCCGGCGATGCAGTCACCGCAAGAATTGGAGACCGGGCGATCATGTTGTGGGGCGGGCTCGTCGCGGTCGCAGGATTTGCCGTCCTGCTGATCAGCCCGATTTCGATCCTTGCCGTGGGAGGTTTCCTGCTCATCGGCCTCGGCGCCTCCAACATCGTCCCGGTGCTGTTCCGCAAGGGAGGCACACAGAAGATCATGCCGCCCGGACTGGCCGTCGCGGCGATCACCATGACGGGCTATGCAGGCGTGCTCGTCGGTCCCGCCGGCGTCGGTTTCGCCGCGGATCACATAGGCCTGCCCGGCGCCTTCTGGATGCTCGCCCTGTTGCTCTGCGTCGCCCCTCTCTGCGCCGGCATCGTTACCCGCAATCAGGAACAGGGAGAGGCCGATGCGCATCGCTCATACCGCTCTATGGACGCCTGATCTCGATGCCGCCGCCGATTTCTGGAAAACCTATTTCGGCGCCACCGTGGGCGAAGCATATCGAAGCAGCCGCCGCCCGGGCTTCATCTCCCGCTTCGTTTCCTTGCCGGAAAGCGGCGGTGAGATCGAACTGATGACCGGCCCCTGGCTTCCTCTCGATCCACACGACGAACGCATCGGCTGGGACCACATTGCCATATCGCTCGGCAGCAAAGCAGCCGTCGATGCTTTGGCCGAACGATGCAAGGCGGATGGCTTGCTGAAATCTGCGCCCCGCATGACAGGCGACGGCTTCTATGAGGCCATTATCGTCATGCCCGAGGGAACGCCGATCGAAATTACCATATAGGGCCAGCCCAAACTGCGCTGCCTTTCGTTTGCCCTTCAGAGTTCGCCGCGCTCGGAAACGTTGCAACCTCCCGAGTGGCGAAAGCTGGCGGCGGATATCTCCGCCGCCAGCATGCTTCCTCCGATCGAAGCCGACAGGCTCCATCGCCCAATACAAAACGCCCTCGCCGGCCTTCCGGCAAGCAAGGGCGCTCAATTCAATTAGGAAACCTGCTAGATCAGATATCCGCCTGCGAGGTCACGATGCGCGAAACGAGGCCATAGGCCTTGGCTTCCTCGGCTGAGAGCCAGTAGTCGCGGTCGGTGTCCTTGGCGATGCGTTCGACCGGCTGGCCGGTGGCTTCCGAGAAGATCTTGTTCAAGCGCTCGTTCATCTTGATGATCTCGCGCGCCTGGATCTCGATGTCCGAGGCCATGCCGCGCGTGCCGCCGGACGGTTGGTGCAGCAGGAAGCGCGTGTTCGGCAGGCAGATGCGGCGCTCCTTCGGAGCGGACACATAGATCAGCGCGCCGGCGGAGGCGACCCAACCCGTGCCGATCATCCAGACCTTCGGCTTGATGAACTTGATCATGTCGTGGATGGAATCGCCTGACTCGACGTGACCACCGGGCGAATTCACGTAGATGCGGATATCATCGTCGCTGGCAGCGGCAAGCGCCACGAGCTGCGAGCAGACTTTCTGCGCCAGTTCCTGCGTAATACCGCCATAGATGAAGATCGAACGCGACTTGAAAAGATTCGCCTCCGCGTCCTTGCCCAAAGGCAGCTCGGTCTTCTTGTCTTCCTGTTCGTCTTCGTCGTTCATTCAACTCTCCAGCATGATGCGTCGTTCACCGCACATAGTGCGACTCAATGCGTAAAACAATGCCGGAAAAAGACAAGGCGGCAATAGCGACTGACAACATGGTGTTATGATTGGGGATTACCGAAATGTAACTTGAATGGCTTTGAAAAGCCGAGATTTGATCCTACGTCAGGTCAGCGCGGTTAGAGATCGCGCCCCGAATTTGCAGCACGGATAGCCAAGGAGGCCATCATGTCGCCAGAAGAACGTCAATTGCTTGCTTCTCTCTTCGATCGCGTGCGCGGTGCTGCCAGCACGCAGCGCGACGCCGAGGCGGAGGCCTTCATCAATCAGTCGGTCCGCGACCAGCCCTATGCGCCTTATTTCCTGGCGCAGGCCGTCATCATGCAGGAACAGGGCATGAAGGCTGCGGCAGATCGCATCCAACAGCTGGAAGCGCGCGTGCACGAACTCGAGCAGCAAAGCGCCCAAACCGGTCAACCGCAGGGCCAGAGCGGCGGCTTCCTCGGCGGAATAGGCTCGCTCTTCGGCGGCGGCCAGCAGCAGCGCGCCGCGGCACCGCAAGGCGGCAATCCGCAGCAGGGCCGTCTTTATGATGACTATGCCCGCAATGCGCCGCAGCCGCAGCCTGGCCCTTGGGGCGGCCAGCCACAGCCGTCAGGCCCGTGGAGCCAGCAGGCATCAGCTCCTTCGGCCGGCGGCAGCTTCCTGCGCGGTGCGCTTGGCACGGCAGCCGGCGTGGCTGGCGGCGTGATGCTGGCGGAATCGCTTTCCAGCCTCTTCAGCCCCCACCTCGGCGGCACCGGTAGCGGCCTCTTTGGCGGTGCCGGCGGCGGGCTCTTCGGCGGAGCTGCGGCCAATGCAGCCGAACAACCCGTTCAGGAAACGATCATCAACAACAACTATTTCGGCAATGACGACAGCAGCGGCCAGGATGATCAGAGCGCGGCCGATTACGCCCAGGACGCCGCCCAGGACGCCCAGGACGATGATTATGACGACTCGTCCTATGACAATGGCGACGACAACTCGTTCGCCTGAGCCACCGTCTCATCGAATCTGTCGGAAAAGCCGCCATCCCTGGATGGCGGCTTTTTCATTCAGCCTCGGCCGCGATAGGGCTGAACGTCCTGATCGGGCAGCCAGACGCCCTCGGGAGGCTTGCCGGTCTGCCAGAAAACGTCGATCGGGATGCCGCCACGCGGATACCAGTAGGCGCCGATGCGCAGCCACTTCGGCTGCAGGAGATCGACGAGGCGCTTGGCGATGTAGATCGAGCAATCCTCGTGAAATGCGCCGTGATTGCGGAAGGAGTGCAGGAAGAGCTTCAGCGACTTCGATTCCACCAGCCATTCGTTCGGTATGTAGTCGATGACGATATGGGCAAAATCCGGCTGCCCCGTCATCGGGCAGAGCGAGGTGAATTCAGGCGCTGTGAAGCGCACGACATAGTCGGTGCCGGCATGGCCGGATGGTACCTTTTCCAGAACGGCCTCTTCGGGATTGCCGGCGGTTTCCGTCTGGCTGCCGAGCATGGACAGGCCGGACACATCGGTCTTTGGCATCTCAGGTCTCCTTGATCATCTTGACGCGGATGCCATGGGCCTTCTCGCCCTCCGGCTCCACATGAATGGTTATTTCCGAACCCGCATGAATTGCCCTTATGGCGTCTTCAAGGCGGTCGCAGATGCGATGCGCTTCGCGCACCGGCATGGCGGCAGGCACGACCATATGGAAATCGACGAAGGTCACTGCCCCTGCCCTGCGCGTCTTCAGGTCATGCACGCCGAGCGACCCCACCGCATTCCTGGCGATCGCATCCTTGATGACGGTCTCCTCATCCGGCGGCACAGCCTTGTCCATCAACCCGTCGATGGAATGGGAGATGACCCTCCAGCCTTGATAGAGAATGTTGATGGCAACGAGGATGGCGAGCACGGGGTCGAAGATCGGATAACCGCTGCCAAGCGCAAGAAGCAGGCCGATGAGCACCCCGACCGAGGTATAGACGTCGGACATGATGTGCTGGCCGTCTGCCGTCAATGCCGGCGAGCGATGCGCCCGGCCAACACGGATCAGAGTGACTGCCCAAATCGCGTTGATGACACCCGCGGCAAAATTGATTGCCAGGCCGAGCACCGGCGCCTGTATCGGCTGCGGATTGCCGAGATGCCCGACCGCTTCCTGCACGATCATCAGCGCGGCAACGACGATCATGGCGCCTTCGGTGACGGCGGAAAGATATTCCGCCTTGTGATGGCCGAACGGATGATCGTAATCGGCCGGCTTCTGCGCATAACGGATGACGAAGAAGGCTATGAAAGCCGCAACGACATTGGTCAGCGATTCCAGACCGTCGGACAGAAGCGCCACGGAGCCCGTCAGCCACCAGGCCAGCACCTTCAGCCCCATGACGCCGAGCGAAAGCGGAATGCCCCAAAGGGCGAGCCGCCTGATCGTATCGTTTCCCTGGCTGTTCATGTCTTCTCCAGTATCCCGCGCCTGCTCATGCGAATGAATTGCAAAAAAGGCGCCGTTGAAATGCAAAACCGCCCGCGCGAATTTCGCGCAGGCGGTTCATTGGCGGTCCATATGGCGCACGACGCGGTGTTTGTCAAAGGAGGCACCCCTTTTCGCGCAACAATTCGCGCATATTGTGCGCATTGAACGAGATGCCGCTTGAGCATTCAGGTTGCAGAACATGGGAAGACCTTGCTCCAGCCGGCGTTCCGCGACAATTGGAAGCCGATTATACGCTCGCCCGCAAAAATTCGTGCTGGTAGTTTGACTTGCGACCCAGCACTAAGCTGTGCTTCAGCCTCGTGTGCAAGGGTCGGCGGTACCGGCCGACGAACCGCCATCCTTTATGAAACCATGGTTGAACATGCCCATTCTTGAAAATACCGCTGATGCCGCACCCTCCATCGCTGACGCTCCGACCGGCACATCGGAACATCTGGTCGCAGCCGGCGCATTTTCGGAGACAGAGCGCAACGCAGTCTATCGCGCCATCGAGACCCGGCGCGACGTGCGCGACCAGTTCCGCCCCGATCCGCTGCCCGATGCTCTCATCAGGCGTCTGCTCGAGGCTGCCCATTCGGCACCCTCGGTCGGTTTCATGCAGCCATGGAACTTCGTCCTGATCCGTCAGGCAAAGACGCGCGAGCGAGTGTGGCAGGCTTTTCATCAGGCCAACGAGGAAGCCTGTGCGATGTTCGAAGGCGACCGCCGCGCACAGTACCAGCGGCTGAAGCTGGAGGGCATCCGCAAGGCGCCGCTCAGCATCTGTATCACCTGCGATACCAAACGCGGCGGCCCGGTCGTTCTCGGCCGCACGCATAATCCGGACACCGATGTCTACTCGACCGTCTGTGCCGTACAAAATCTCTGGCTCGCGGCCCGCGCAGAGGGTGTGGGCGTCGGCTGGGTCAGCATCTTCCACGAGGACGCCATCAAGGCGATCCTCGGCATTCCGGAGCATGTGAAGATCGTCGCCTGGCTCTGCGTCGGCTATATCGACGAGCTCTATGACATGCCGGAACTCGCCGTGAAGGGATGGCGCAATCGCCTGCCGCTCGACAAGCTTGTCTTCGAAGAAGGCTGGCAGGACTGCGAGGACATGTGAGGCCACCCTAGCAACATGAGATGCTTCAGCGATTTGCTGGCGCTTTCAACGCATGAAAACACCCCATGCGCTTTTCCAAACGCACGAGGTGCACAAATCTACGGCTGGCAGCTATCGCTTCAGGCGGCCTTCGTCTTCACCCGCCGCGCCAGATGCGCCACCACATTTTCGATCATCCGCATCCCGGCATCGCCGCCGAGCGTCATGATCGATTCCGGATGAAACTGCACGGCCGCGATCGGCTCCTTCACATGCTCGATGCCCATGATGGTGCCATCTTCGCTCTCGGCCGTGATCATGAAATCACGCGGCAGGCTCGAAGGATCGGCAAAGATCGAGTGATAGCGGCCGACGGTGACCTCGCGGCCGAGACCGGAGAAGACCAGGCCGGGCTCCAGCACGCGGATACGCGAAGGCTTGCCGTGCATCGGGATCGCCAGATGGCGCAGCTCGCCGCCATAGGCTTCGGCAATCGCCTGCAGGCCCAGGCAGACGCCGAAGATCGGCAGGTTGCGCGCCCTCGCCTTCTTGATGGTCGCCTTGCAATCGAAATCCTTCGGATTGCCGGGACCTGGCGACAGCACGACGAGATCCGGATCGAGGCGGTCGAAGACCTCTTCCGGCACCGGCGTACGCACGGTCGAAACCGTCGCGCCCGTCTGACGGAAGTAGTTGGCAAGCGTATGGACGAAACTGTCCTCGTGGTCGACGAGCAGGATCTTCACGCCCTTGCCGACGGATGCGACGTCTCGTTGCTGTTTGCCGGAATTGCCGGTCTTGGCATCGCGGATAGCGGAAAGCATGGCGGAGGCCTTCAGTTCGGTTTCGGCTTCTTCTTCCTCGGGGATCGAGTCGTTGAGCAGCGTCGCGCCGGCCCGCACTTCGGCAATGCCGTCCTTGATGCGGACGGTGCGCAGCGTCAGGCCGGTGTTCATGTCACCGTTGAAGCCGACCATGCCGATCGCGCCGCCATACCAGGCACGCGGGCTCTTCTCATGGCTCTCGATGAAGCGCATGGCCCAAAGCTTCGGCGCGCCGGTAACGGTGACGGCCCAGGCGTGGCTCAAGAAGCCGTCGAAAGCGTCCATGTCGTCGCGCAGGCGGCCTTCGATATGGTCGACCGTGTGGATCAGGCGCGAATACATCTCGATCTGACGGCGGCCGATGACCTTGACCGAACCAGGCTCGCAGACACGGCTTTTGTCGTTGCGGTCGACGTCGGAGCACATGGTCAGCTCGGATTCGTCCTTCTTGGAGTTCAGCAGCTTCAGGATCTGCTCGCTGTCGGCGATGGGATCGTCGCCGCGCTTGATCGTGCCCGAAATCGGGCAGGTCTCGATACGGCGGCCGGACACGCGCACGAACATTTCAGGCGAAGCGCCGACGAGATATTCCTGATTGCCGAGATTGATGAAGAAGGAATAGGGCGAAGGGTTGATTGCCTTCAGCCGCTTGGAAATGTCTGACGGCTTGCTCTCGCAGCGCTCCATGAACTTCTGGCCCGGCACGACTTCGAAAAGATCGCCCTTGCGGAAGCTCTCCTTCGCCTTGACCACCAGTTCGGCATATTCGCCCGGGCGATGGTCGCTCTTCGGCGGAATGGCATCGGTGCGGTGGAACGGCTCGGGCGCGATCTCGCCGGACTTGCCTTCCGTCGATGCTTCGTCCTTGGCGAAATCGTAGCGGTCGATCCAGGCCTTGGCGGAATAATTGTCGACCACCAGGATTTCGTCCGGCAGGTAGAGCACCATGTCGCGCTGGTCGTCCGGGCGCTTGAGCTTCAGGTCGATGGCGTCGAACTGGAAGGCGAGATCATAACCGAAGGCGCCGTAAAAGCCGATGCTGGCGTCAGCCTGCGAATAGAAGAGGTCGGTTACCGCACGCAGCACGGTGAAGACGGTCGGCATCTTCGAGCGCTCTTCCTCGGTGAAGACGCGATCCGGCGTCTTTACGGTGAGATCGAGCCGGCGCGGCGCCGAAGCACCCAGCACCAACTCGGAAACGGTCTTCAGCTTTTCAGCAATGAAGCCGAGAATGACTTCGCCGCGCTCGTTATAGGCCTCGATCCAGACATTGCGCCCATTGCAGGAAAGACCGAGCGGCGGATCAACGATGGCGGTATCCCAACGCGTATAGCGGCCGGGATATTCGTAGTTGGAGGAAAAGACGGCGCCGCGGCGCTCGTCGAGCTTGTCGATATAGGACGAAACGGCATCCGCATAAGGCGTCGGCCGGCGCTGCCGGGTGACGGTTATCCCACCCTTCGTCTCGTAGATTTCCGCACCATCATCCCGAAGGATCGTTACCATTGTTCCTACTCCGTTGTCAGGCCCGGATGACAGGCGGCCAATATAACAAAAAAGCCGCCTCGAAATCTCGGGCGGCTCACTCGTCGTCTTTGAACACGATTGGTCGAGGCCGCCTCAGCGTGCCCACCACCAAACTGCAATGTTGTTCAAGGACATGTTCATGACGGAAATTGTTAGCCTGAGATGAGAGGATGCGCAAGCGGAAGATGGGAGGAAAGTTCCTAGCAGGCCGCAGATGTTGCAAGTCGCGGAGCCGATCTCGCCCCCGGCGGGCGAGAAAGCAATTTCACTGGTTGTCTAATCGCATTGCGTTGGTCAAGGGGTCTGGGCGTTGTGCCTCATCACCGTGTTGCAGAACAGGCAACGC
>NZ_JAUQTZ010000310.1:0-805 GCF_059803845.1 Rhizobium sp. UFLA01-1127
ATCCGTCCGTAATCGAGGCCGAGATAGGGGCGGAACTCGCCGAGGATCTTCGCAAGTGCTGCATTGTCCGCGAAAGGCTGCGTACGCCAGACGAGATCGTTACGAATGAAGAAGCCGTTATTGCCGAAAAGCATGGTCTCGCGCGTGCCGCGCACGGAGGAATAGCCACCGATCGAGATCTGCTCGGCCCCGAACAGCTTGTCGGGAGAATATTGGCCGGTCACGATCGAATGGATTTCGAAATGCTGGTCCGCAAACTCGAATGGGCGCGTCATCGTCATCGTGCCGGTGAACTTGGAAAAGCGAGGATCTGCACCCCCTGCCCCGATATCGCCGGGAGCGACAGCATCGAAGAGGTTGAGCCCCTGGCTGTAGGACAGGTCGAAAACCCAAAGGCCGCCGAGCATGCGCCGCGAATGCGAGATACCGAGATCGCCGACCGTATATTTGCGGCTGCCGACCTCGATCCTGTTGCCCAGCAGGAAGTTGTTGGTTTCCTTGTAGGTGAGCCCGCTGTTGAAGGTGGTGATCGAATCCTTGTCGCGGAAAATCACGCGGTCAGCGCCGATACCCGCCTGCTTGGAATCGCCCGAGGTATCCAGCGGCCCGAAATTGCCCGGTATGGAGCTGTCATATTCATAATAGGAGGCGTTCGCCGAGAACGTCCAATAGCCGTAAGGAATACTCGCATTGCCGGAATAGCTGTTGCTCTTGCCTTGGCCGTCGTTGCGCCACGGGTAGTCCGCTCCCGTATGCTCGTAGGCGAAGTTCCATTGGTCGTTGAGACCGAAGAGACCGTCGTAGC
>NZ_JAUQTZ010000311.1:0-781 GCF_059803845.1 Rhizobium sp. UFLA01-1127
CTCCAATGAAAGAACACAAGGGGTAGAACACCTTCAACCGGTGGCCTTTCCCTGGGTTCGGATGTGGTTTGACCGGCATTGGCGCCGATCGGCTAAATCTCTCTGCTCCGCCGGACAGGTTGCTTTGCTGTCCTTCGGTTCTCGAACCAGTCTCCAATGCGTGACCTGACGCCTGTGGCTTCGGTCACAGAGTGGCGTTCGGCTCCCGGCTTCCCATTCTCCTTCAAGAGCGCAGCCCAGTCCTGCCGGGCTCGCTAGACTGTCATCAGGACAACCGGGATATCGTCGACGCGCCTTCCGTAGTGCTGGTGTCGCGCGGCTCATAGGCGCGCTGGTCACGCAGGATCTGGAAGGCGATCGTCAAAAGCTTGCGTGCAATGGCCACGCGCGCCTTGTTCACTCCTCTGATCTTCAGGTGTTCGTATTGGGCTCGAAGCTGCATATCGCTGGCGATGGCCGGGGTGACGGCTTCGACAAAGGCCCAGCGCAGCCACTTGTTGCCCTGCTTGATGATCTTGCCGTGGAAGGTCTTGCCGCCGGAGGAATAGGTGGACGGCACCAGACCAGCATAGGCAGCTAGTTTCTTTGGGTTGCGAAACCGCTTGATGTCGTCGATCTCGGCATCGATCAACCGAGCAAAGAACTCGCCGATGCCGGGGATCGTCTTCAACAGCTTGACGTTGGCATTGGCCCTGGTCATCGCCCGGATCGTCGCTTCGGACTGTTTGATCCGCCCATCGATGTCGCCGATGAAGGCGAGACCACGATCGATCTGGATACG
>NZ_JAUQTZ010000312.1:0-734 GCF_059803845.1 Rhizobium sp. UFLA01-1127
AATCTGGTGCCCCCGGCAGGGTTCGAACCCGCGACCCCCTGATTACAAATCAGGTGCTCTACCAACTGAGCTACAAGGGCATATGGGCATGCCAACTAGCAGATTTTGAAATCCTGTAAAGGGAAAATCACTCGTTCGGCTCTTAAAGCTGGGGGATCAGTGTGTGGCTTCAACGATTTACCAGTCCGAGTGAAACGTCTTGTCGCAGGAGGGGAATAACATTACCTAGTATGGCCACTTAAAGGACATTGCATGTCACGCAATCTTCAATCCGTTTGCTTTCTCGCCTCCACCGCGCCGGAGGCACAGGCGGCGCAGCAGGAACTGATTCGCCTCTACGGCCAGGCGCCGCAGGAGAGTGCCGATGTCGTCGTGGCACTCGGCGGCGACGGCTTCATGCTGCAGACGCTGCACAGCACCATGAATTCCGGCAAATGCGTGTATGGGATGAACCGCGGTTCGATCGGCTTCCTGATGAATGACTATCGAACGGATTGCCTGGCCGAGCGTATCGAGGCTGCTGTCGAAAACGCATTCCATCCGCTGCAGATGACCACACGCAATGCGGATGGCAGCTCTCGTGTTGCGCTCGCCATCAACGAGGTGTCCCTGTTTCGCCAATCCTATCAGACGGCGAAACTGAAGGTCGAGATCGACGGCCGGGTGCGTCTGCCGGAATTGATCTGCGATGGCCTGATGGTAACGACGCCGGCCGGCTCCACGGCCTATAATCT
>NZ_JAUQTZ010000313.1:0-720 GCF_059803845.1 Rhizobium sp. UFLA01-1127
AGGCTGAACGGCCGACGCCGGGCTCAGCCGACCTTTGCTTCATCAGCACAACGCCTCTGGACGATGTCATCGCTCACTTGCAAGCCGAAGGCGTCGCGATCGAAGAAGGTCCTGTTCCCCGCACGGGCGCGACCGGCCCCATTCTCTCGGTCTATTTCCGTGATCCGGACCAGAACCTGATCGAAATTTCCAACGTTATTTCCTGAGATTGCGCGTCGGCAGCGGCTTCTTGACAGAGTTCGCTTTCCGCTATATTAAACCACTAAGTTAATTAACTTATCGGTTTATAAAGTGCTATGGACACGTTAAGCATCACCCTTTCGGCGCTTGCCGACCCAACCCGCCGGGCGATCCTCGCCCGGCTGGCGAGCGGCGAGGCATCCGTTTCCGAACTGGCCGAACCCTTCGATATGTCGCTGGTAGCCGTTTCCAAGCACCTGAAGGTGCTGGAGAAAGCCGGGCTGATCTCGAAGGGGAGGGAAGCACAATGGCGGCCCTGCCGGCTGGAACCGAAGCCGCTCCGGCAGGTCGATGATTGGCTAGAGAGCTACCGTCAGTTCTGGAACGACAATCTCGATCGCCTGGAGACCTATGCGGCGCTATTGCAAAAGGGAGGAAAGAATGACCCCAGCAACTGAGGGTGGTAGCAGGCGGCCACGAGAGATTGTGCTGTCTCGCGATATTGCCGCGCCGCGCGCATTGCTCTTTCGCCTCTGGACC
>NZ_JAUQTZ010000314.1:0-684 GCF_059803845.1 Rhizobium sp. UFLA01-1127
TCGCGCATCGGTGCGCTCTACGACATCGAAGATCGCATCCGTGGCATGCTGCCCGACGAGCGGCGGGCGCTTCGGCAGGAACATGCCAGGCCCATCATGAGGAACTTGAAGGCCTGGATCGAGGATACGCTTCCGACGATACCGCAGAAACAGAAGCTGGCGGAAGCAATGCGTTACGCCCTCTCGCGGTGGGCGGCGCTGAGCGTCTACATCGATGACGGACGCGTCGAGATCGATAACAACATAGCTGAGCGAGCGATGCGTCCGCTCGGACTCGGCAGAAAAAACTGGTTATTCGCAGGCTCGGACAATGGTGGCGATCGCATCGCCAATATATTGACAATCATCGAAACGGTCAAACTCCATGGCCATAATCCGGAGGTCTATCTGACGGACGTTCTGACCAGGATTCAGGATCATCCTGCGGATCGCCTTGAGGAGTTGCTGCCGTGGAACTGGGTGCCGACGGCGGCAATCACCCGCGCCGAGGCCGCCTGATGGCCCGCTCGACCCGCGTATACACGATCAAAGCCGTCGCGGACCTCATCGACGAGGATATGGAGCTGCTCGAAGAGATCACGTACAATTCCGACAACATCGACTACGGCGAGATGATCCACATAGACGACGGGTCCGAAGATGGCATGACCGGATTTACAGACCGCGGCATCGAATGCATAGAGG
>NZ_JAUQTZ010000315.1:0-666 GCF_059803845.1 Rhizobium sp. UFLA01-1127
TGTCCAAGTTCGATGATCATCGGGTGGCCTCCTCGCCCTTCCACACGCCGTCGGCCTTCAGCTTGTCGGCGACCTGCTTCGGCATGTAGCGCTCATCATGCTTGGCAAGCACGCTGTCGGCAACGAAAACGTCGCTGCCCGGCTCGAACCTGCCTTCGGTCACCACGCCCTGCCCCTCGCGGAACAGATCGGGCAGGAGGCCGTCATATCTGACCTTGACCGTATCGGTGCCGTCGGTGACGGAGAATTGAACCTGCGTTCCCTGACCGCGCACGATCGAGCCCTCGCCGACGAGCCCACCCAAACGGATCAGCGTCCCGGCATTGACCGGCGTCTTCGCAAGATCGGCCGGCATATAGAAATAGGCGACCGACTGGCTGAAGGCGAAGAGCACGAGCAGCACGGCGGCGGCCACGAACCCCATGCCGCCGGCGATGACAGCCAGACGCTTCTGCTTGCGGGTCATTGCGGCGTCCCCTCCGTCGGCAGTCCCAATTCCCTAGCCAGCGCCAGAAGCTGCCGGCCCTCCCCTCCGTCGGCCGGGAAAGCGGCAAGCCCGCGCTTCAGCGCATCCACCGCGCGCGCCCGGTCGTTCAGCACCGCATAGGAGCGGATCAGCCGCATCCAGCCCTCGAAATTCTTCGGATCGTCCTTGAGCCTGGCATC
>NZ_JAUQTZ010000316.1:0-643 GCF_059803845.1 Rhizobium sp. UFLA01-1127
GTTCATCTCCTTCATCCAGAACCATGACCAGATCGGCAACCGCGCACGCGGCGATCGCATGATTTCCTCCCACCCGATCGAGGCCATAAAGGCCATTGCAGCCATCTATCTGCTCTCGCCGCAGACACCCATGCTGTTCATGGGCGAGGAATGGGGTGCCGCCGATCCATTTCCTTTCTTTTGCGACTTCGACGAGGAGCTCAACGCCAAGATAAGACTTGGCCGCAAGGAGGAACTGAAGCGCCTGCCGGGCTTCGAAGCGGAGGACGCGTGCGACCCAACGGCCGAAGCTACCTTCCGCAGCGCCAAATTGCGCTGGAACAAAATGAACGAGAACCCGGCAATTGGCGACTATTACGAGCAGCTGCTAAAGCTCAGACATCAAGTGATCGTACCGCTCGTTGCTGAAGTGTGTACTTGCGTGGCAACCTACGATCCAGACGCCTTGCCCATCGGAGTGAACTGGCAAATGGGGTCGTCAAACCTTCATTTAACGGCCAATCTGTCGAACACGCCCGTTGTTTTGAAAAGACCCATCGAGGGACAAGCATTTTTTTCATCGGACAGCATGGCAAACAACTCGATCGGACCATGGGGCGTCGTTTGGAGCCTGTCGCGAGCCATTTCGCAAATCTGAGGGACC
>NZ_JAUQTZ010000317.1:0-636 GCF_059803845.1 Rhizobium sp. UFLA01-1127
TGTGAGCTTTCGGGAGGTTGTCCATTCGGAGCGGATTTGGGAGACTGGAGTTACCACACCTCAGTTTTCCAGGATCACTCCGAATGAACATCCACAAGAATGCCCGACTGACGCCGTTGCGTCGAGAGGAAATGGCTCTGGCCGTCATCGAAGGCCAGTTGTCCCAAGCGCAGGCCGCGCGGATCTATGGGGTCTCGGCGAAGATCGTTTTGCGCTGGGTCGAGCGTTATAAGGTTGATGGGCGCGACGGGATGACGGATCGCTCGTCGCGACCCAAAATCAGTCCGCGACAGACGCATAACGACCTGGCTGAGCGGATCATCGCTCTTCGCCGAAAGCGCCTGACCGGCAAGCACATCGCCATGGAGACAGGCGTGTCGCCGGCCACCGTCAGCCGCGTTCTCAAGCGTGCAGGCTTGTCGCGAATGAAGGACATCGCCCCCATCGAACCGGTCGTGCGTTATGAGTATGCCGAGCCGGGTGGCCTCATCCATCTCGATATCAAACGCCTCGGCCGCTTCGATCGCGTCGGACACCGCATCACCGGCGACAGGACAGGCCAGAGCAATTCCCGTGGCGTCGGCTGGGAATACGTCCATGTCTGCATCGACGATGCCTCCCGCATCGCCTTTACCC
>NZ_JAUQTZ010000318.1:0-627 GCF_059803845.1 Rhizobium sp. UFLA01-1127
GGTGTAACGGCCGAGATAGGCGAGCACCTGATCTGGACCGCCGAATGGCGGCTTCGAATAGACAACCCATTCAATGCTGCGAGCGCGGGCAAGATAGCGGATGAACGTGTTGCTATCGTTGAGATGAGAGAGTTCGTTGAAGAATTGCAGTTCGTCTCTGGCAAAGGCTTCAGCGAGAGCGGTTAGAAAGAGCCGTCGAAACAGGCGCGATAATACGCGAACGGGTAGAAAGAAGCCGGGTCGGCACGCAACCCACCTCAATTTGTCTGGTGAAAGGCCACCGCCTGGTACGACGCAATGGACATGGGGATGGTGGGTCATAGCCTGGCCCCAGGTATGGAGCACAGCGGTGACACCAATCTCTGCGCCCAGCCATTTGGGATTAGCCGCCATGGTTTGTAGCGTCTCGGCCGAGATCCGCATCAACAATGCGTAGACAACCGCCTTGTTCTGGAAGGCGATCTCAGCGACGCCACGTGGTAGCGTGAAGACCACGTGGAAATAAGGGACCGGCAAGAGATCGGCGATGCGAGCGTCGACCCACTCCTTGCGGGCAGCTCCCTGACACTTCGGGCAGTGGCGATTACGGCAGGAATTATAGGAGATGCGGGTTCTGCCACAATCATC
>NZ_JAUQTZ010000319.1:0-615 GCF_059803845.1 Rhizobium sp. UFLA01-1127
ACCATACAGTCATCGCCGACGACGGCGCGCGCCGCACTGATCCAGTCGCCTTCGGCGTCTTCCATGCCCTCGACATACATGGCTCCATGCATGGCAAGATATAGTCCATCGAGCGGCAGCAATGCCTTCAATCCTTCGAGAAACTCCGCCTTGAACCCCTCGTAGGTGCGGCGGGCGACCGGTCCACCCGCGATGGCTCTCGCATGGATGGTCGGCAGGAATTCGCCATCATAATCCCTGAGGAAGGCAAAGTAGGGCGAAGCGGTCAGCGCCGCGCCGCGCAGGACACGAAAGTCCCTCTCCTCGTTCAATACAGGATTGTAGGTGCTGCATTCGATGTGAATGCCTCCGACGGCGATGCGCATGGGAACCTCGTTAGGGCGTGGAACCAATCAGGAAATTATGGGCGGCGATGCCGGCCGCACCTCGCGCCCAGACATCGCCATCGACGTGCTGCGTGCGGATCGGCGTCTGGCCGGCGTAGCGCGGCAATACGTTGGCTTCGGCCGCCTGCCGCATGACAGTACCGAAAAGGCCGTCGAACCGGCCTTCGACATGGGTGATCAGGATCAGGCCGGGATCGTTGAACTGGATAAGATGCGCAATTGCCAGCCC